>JAPLKI010000014.1 GCA_026388155.1 Elusimicrobiota bacterium | reverse complement strand
AATCCCTGAAACAGCAAAAAAAATAAATGCGGGGCCGTACGGCCTGCCCGGCAGGCCGGGAGCGGACGGGCGGCCCGGCCGCGCATAAGGAGGTGATGAATATGATTAAAAACTCCGTTTCCGCTGGAGCAGAGGGAGCCCGCAGCCAGCCCACCAATGGGCTGGCGTGTGGGCGAGCCTGCGGACCCTCCTGCGGCAAGCAGGGGAGGCCGCGCATCGTGGCCGACCGTGCGGCTATCGTGCGGTGCAGTGGAGCGGTGCGGGGCCGCGCATCGTGGCCACGCCCGCGACGACATCTCGCGGTCGCTTCAGGATCAAATGTAAAGTGAATTAAGTAACGGAAAGAGGGTCCGGTATAACCGGCCCCAGAGGTCATCCGAATGTAATAATGTGGAGTTTCTTATTCATAAGGTAAACGGATACCCTTAAAAGGGTTCGGGGTCCTGTCTGGGGTTTGGTTCCGCAAACGCGGGGTCGGGGCACACCGTGCCCGCCCCTCATCACTCGGTCTCGGCGCTACGCAAGCCGTGACCTCCGTGAAGGTTTGTTCCACCAAATCCCCAGCCACCCCTCCAAAATGCAAAGCCGGAAGAACCTTAAAATTATTATAACATTCCCCCACCCTTTTCATGACACATCACAATCACCCGCCCGGTGGAAAAAACAAATACTTTTAATCAACCGGTGGCCACCGGCTCAACTCTTCTGGTTCTGGAACATTAAAATTTTCGACAAAAAACTCCGAAATGCGGAATTTTAAGCGCCATTTAATTTTTTCCCTCTTCCAGGGTGGCAATAATTTATCAGTTAGTAGACTTCTCTTTGGTCGTCCAGAAGCTTTCAAAGATGTATCCGATTTTAAATCCGAGTGCCGGCTTCAGAGTCCCGGCTTTTCCCCCGCCCACGTTGTCCAGGTCAAGGTCGATAAGCCTATAGAAAATATCAAAGGTGAAGCCGGTAGGCGTATCAGCGAACTCATGGTCGTGTAGAGCATCCCGGCGGAAATCATGGGCGCGGCGTAAAGTGTCGTATCAGACAGCCCGAGGTCTGCATAAGCCTGGGCGGTGAAACGCAGAGGTTTCCCCTGCACCTTTGGCGTCCGTTATTCGCCGGCCGGCAGGCTTCGCATAATCTAGCAGTTTTTCTGCCTTTCTTGCACTTTCGGGGGTATCGCTATTCTCGCGGCCTGGCAGGCTGCCAGAAACTACGGGGCAGCCCGGCGGCTCTATTTTAGTAGAATAAAAGAAAGGTGAATTTATGAAAAAGCATCTCGCCTGGGTAAGGGATTATTTCAAAAAAAGCTCTCGCACGCCGGTGCTGGAAAACTTCCTGGGGCTGCGCATCACGGGGCTGGAAGAAGGGAAGGTAACGTGCGGGATGAAGGCCGCTCAACGGCACGGCAATATCTACGGCACGCTGCACGGCGGCACGCTGGCCGCCGTTGCGGATTTCGCCATGGGCGTGGCCTGCGTGAGTACCGGCCGGCGCGTGGTCACGATAGACATGAACATCAGTTACATAAAGAGCGCGCCCGCGGGCAGCAGCCTTACGGCCGTGGGCGAGGTTGTGAGCGGCGGCAAGAGGATAATGCGCGCGGAAGGAAAGATCTACAGCGGGGGGCAACTGCTGGCCAGGGCGCAGGCATCCTATTACGTTACCGGCGATTTTACCGCGGCCGATCACCCGAACGCTGCGCCGCACAAGAAGTCAGCATAGGGTATATTAATTATTCCAGGCTATCATGGCCGGTCTACCGCAGCGCCACGCGCGGGAAATCCACCTCGGTGCCGGCCACGAGGTTGAAATAATTGGTGAAGATGTTCGCCGCGACCATGGCGACTATTTCAAGTGCCTGCGCGCCGGTATAGCCGGCCGCGAGCAAAGCGGTCAGCTCCGCGTCGCTGACGCGCCCGCGGTTTTCCAGCAGCAGCCGGGCGAACTTCAGCGCGGCGGCCGTCTTGGGGTCTGCCGACTCGCCCTTGAGCGCCAGCGCAAGTTCCGCGTCGCTTATCTTAAAGTTCCGCCCTATGGCGGTATGCGCCGAAACGCAGTATTCGCAGCCGTTCGCCGCGCCCGTAGTAATCGCCAGTCGCTCGCGCAGCTGGCTGCCCAGGGAGGCTCGCGCCAGGGCGGCGCCCTGGGAAAGATACATCTCCAGCACGGCGGGGGCAGTGGCCATGGTGGCGTAAATGTTGGGGATACGCCCGACCTTGGCCTTAACGCTGTCCAGCTGTTCTTTTACCCTGCCCTCGGCTTTAGCCAGGTCCATTTTTTCTATCCTCTGCATATTGCCTCCAGGTTCCGCTATGAAAATGCGTAAAATTCAACGCCGGTCACGCCGTCATTTCAGCGGGACGTCCATCAGCAGTATTTCAGCCTCCGTTACCGCTTTAATGGAAATCTTATCCGTGTCCCAGACGCCGAAACCGTCGCGGGCGTTCAACATCTGGCCGTTTATCGTCATGTCCCCGCTCAGGATAAAAGCGTAAACGCCGTTGGCTTTGGCTTTGACAGCGTAATCGACGCCCGCGCCTTTCTCGAATTTCCCTATGTGGAACCAGGCGTTCTGGTAGATCCAGACCCCGGCGCTCTCTGGGTCGGGCGAGAGTATCTGCTGCAGTTTATTCCGGCGGTCGGCCAGCTTTAAAGTGATCTGGCCGTACCGGGGAACCACGTTTTTCTTGTTCGGGAATACCCAGATCTGCAGAAATTTAACCGGCTTATCTTTATTGGCGTTATATTCGCTATGCGTTATACCCGTGCCGGCGCTCATAACCTGCACGTCGCCGTGTTTAATGGTGCTGACATTCCCCATGCTGTCCTTGTGCACCAGGTCGCCTTCCAGCGGAATGGAAATTATCTCCATGTTCTCGTGGGGATGCGTGTCGAACCCCCTGCCGCCTTGCACTATATCGTCGTTGAGCACCCGCAGAACGCCGAAGTGCACCCGTTCCGGATCGTGATAATCGGCAAAGCTGAACGTGTGCCTGCTGTGCAGCCAGCCGTGATCCGCGTCCCCCCTGGTTGCGGCCTTGTGAAGAATAGTTTTCGCCATATTACTGTACTCTTTTGTCGCCGTCCTTGAACGGCATGTGGCTGCCGTCGCAGAAGGGCTTGTTCGCCGAGCGCCCGCAGCGGCAGAGCGTAACGCGGTTGCGCTTCTCGTAAGTGAAGCCTTTCGAGGATTTTACAGGTATCCCCCCTTTCACCCACAGCGGCCCGCTGGCCTTGCGGTACGGGTCCTCCACCAGGCTGATGCCTGGCTTGAGCGGCGGGTCCAGCGGCCGGCCTGTAGCGTTATCTATGGCGGTCAGGCGCCCGGACGGGCAGTCGCAGGCTTCGCGGACGGCCGCGGCCCTGGCCTTCTTGTCGCCGGAGCGCTCGGTCAGCGTCCAGGCGTCGCCGGCTCTGTGGCAGAACAGGCCCACGGTGCAGAGCACTTCGGCGTCGGCCAGCGTCAGCGCCGGCCCTTTATAGATAACGGCCTGGCGGGCGTAAGGTTTGCGCGAGGCGGTCTCGCCCCCGTTGAATTTTACCGCTTTATGCGTGCCGTCGCAGAACGGTTTACCCGCCGAGCGGCCGCAGCGGCACAGGTGGTAGACCTTGTCGTGGCGCAGCGCGGGGCCTTTCTTCCACTTCTCTGGGACGCCGTCCCGGCTGGAGATCGCTACGGCCTTGTCCAGCGGCACGGGCCCTGAAACCTCGTAGGGGCCGTTCTTAAGTATCTTAATGCGGGTTTTCTTCATGGTCCTCTTTCCTCCCGGCCGGGGCACGGCATTCCTTGCAGCTTTGTATGAAATCCAGCAGCATATGCTCGCGCAGGCCCTCGCCGGGGATGCCGTCGAGGCGCGCATACTTCGTCCCTTTTTTGAAAAGTATTACGGTCGGGAAGGTCTCTATCGCGTAGGCGTCCTCGGTGCCGGCTACCTCGTCGGCCAGCACCCGGTAGCAGCCCTCGCCGCAGGCGTGCTTTTCGTACACGGGCAGGAACGCCCTGGAGAAAGGGCACCAGGAAGCGTAGAACAGCACCAGCGCTTCCTGGCCGGCCCCTATCAATTCGCGCAGAAGCTTGTCGTCTTCTATCAGCGTGCTCATCATTCTCCCCTCTACTTTTGAGCGGGCCGGGGAGGAAGCCCCCCCGGCCGCGCCGCCGCTATTTGCCAAGACCTATCTGTTTCATGTAAGTGGCGTTGTCCCAGTACAGCCACTCCTCGGTCATTACGCCGTTGACCCAGTGCCCCACGGTGCACATCGGGACATTAAACTTCTTGCCGGTGGGCGGGATGAACTTGCCGCCGCCTATGGGCATCGGCTTGGTGAACGTGCCCAGCATAAAGCCGGTCACGCAGGTCCATTCCTTGCTGCCGAAGCGGATCGGGTGCTCCACTATGCGGGTGTCGGGCGCGTAGACGAACAGCGCCTTCAGGTCCTCTATATGCTTGTCAATGCCGTTGGTGTGGTGCCCGTCAGGCCAATTTACCACCACGTCCTTGGAGTGGCTCTCGTGCAGCCGCGCCCATTGCTGGCCGCTGAAGACCTTGAAGTCGAGTTCGTCGAACGTCTTCAGATTCGTTTCAACGGTGCCCATCTCGTCGGTGATCTTCTGCATCTCGTCTATTTTCGCCTGCATCTCGGCAGAATAGCCTTCTTTCTTGCCGCAGCCGGAGAAAGTCCCTATCGCGACGGCCGCCAGCACCGCCGCCAGGCCTATGCCGGTCCTTGTTACTTTGTTCATTGTGTTTAGCTCCTTTGCACTTATTCAGCAGACTTCTAGTTTTATGTTGTTCTTCATTTTAGTTTCCTTTATTTGAGGTCCGAGGCGCAGTGGGCGCACTTAACGGCCTTAAGCGGTATGACGGAAAGGCAGAGCGGGCATTCTTTGGTGGAAGGCGCGGCCGCCGGAGCGGGTTTCTCGAACTTGGATTCCAGCTTCTTGATCTGGCTGATCAGCAGGAAGATGGCCCCGGCCACTATCAGGAAGTTGATCACGGTGTTCAGGAACATGCCGTAGTTGATGGTGGCGGCGCCGGCCTTCTGCGCTTCCGCGAGGCTCGCGTAAGCCGTGCCGGACAGGTTGATGTAGAGGCTGGAGAAGTCCACGCCCCCGGTCAGCCTGCCTATGGGCGGCATCAGCACGTCGCCCACCAGCGAGGTCACTATCTTGCCGAAGGCGCCGCCTATGATCACGCCCACGGCCATGTCCACTACGTTGCCGCGCATGATGAATTCTTTGAAGTTCTTAAGCATTTGTCTCTCCTTTTATTCTTGCGGTCAAAAGTTAACTATTATCGCCATGGAGGTTATGGTATCCGTCTTTTTGAAACCTATGCCGGGGTTGTTGGATAATTTCCAGACATAGGAGGTCTTAAGCGTGAAGTGGGTGGAAATGGACGCTACCAGGGCGGTTTCGGTGTTCATGCGGTAGCCTTTGGAGTCCTGCATGTCGCCGATGTATTCACAGTCCTGGCTGGCGTTCGCCGTGGCGGAAAGGGTCCTGATGTATTTGGCGTAGGCGCGGTAGGTGCCGAAGGAGCGGTTGGCCGACTCCAGGCGGTCCTCGATGATGTAGCCGCCGCCGGCTTCCGCGAAGAGATTGTCCTTTCCCTCGCTAAGCAGGTGGCGCCCTACGCCCACGCCGAAATCGTAGCGGTCTTTTATGCCGGCAAAGCGGTTCTTGTCCCAGCCGGCTTTTTCGAAGGCGTAATTCTTCCCGGTGAGCTTGAAGCTGACCTTTTCCGAAGCGTTGTACTGTTCGGCGGTCACGGTGTTCTTGCTCTTGGTCCCCAGCCCCCCCGCGACCACTTCCAGCGCGCTCTTGCTCCAGTCGTAGTTGAACAGGTTCTTGGCGGCTATGGTGGAGGTCTTGGAGTTGCCCGAGGTCTGAACGGACGAGAGCTCGGCGGCGTCTTTCCACTTTTTCGGCGCCGAAACGTCCTGGGCCATGGCTGAAGACGCAAAGAAAACCACTACGGCGAGCATCGCTATCCTTTTCATATATTCTCCTTGTAATCTAGTCCTGCCTTTCGGTATTAAACAAAATATTTCCGACATAATAAAGTAATCCAGTGTTACTCAAATTTTTTCCCTTCGCAAAGGGGCGGCGGCCATCGCGAGGCAAGCCGCGACTGGCCTTGGCCTCTCCTTATTTTCTTTGCAGGTTTCCCCTCTACCCACGGGGGCTACATGATAATAACAGAAAAGCCCGCCAGGGCGAGCGAACGGCGAGCCTGGGCGGGTTTTTAATAAACCAAGGTGCCCCCGTTTAAATTCCCCTCCCCCCGGTGGCCATAATTTAAAAATAAGAAAAAAAATAAATTCTGCGCTGTACGGCCTGCCCGGCAGGCCGGGAGCGGCCCTTGCCAAGGCCCTGTTGAGGGCCGGCTGGCCGCGCCGCGTGGCCGACCGTGCGGCTATCGTGCGGTGCAGAGGAGCGGTGCGGGGCCGCGCTGCGTGGCCACGCCCGCGACGGCTTCGCGCGGGCTCCAAGATCAAAGGTAGAGGAGTTTCAAGAACTGAAAGAGAGTCCGGTAAAAACGGACCCAGAGGTCATCCGAATGTAATAATATGGAGTTTCTTATTCATAAGGTAAACGGATACCCTTAAAAAGGTTCGGGGTCCTGTCTGGGGTTTGGTTCCGCAAACGCGGGGTCGGGGCACACCGTGCCCGCCCCTCATCACTCGGTCTCGGCGCTACGCAAGCCTTGACCTCCGTGAAGGTTTGTTCCACCAAATCCCCAGCCCACCCCTCCATAACCAAATTGTCCGGAAGAACTTTGTAAAATTATTATAACATTCCCCCGCCCTGTTCATGACACAGCGCAATTACCCGTCCAATCCCCAAAAAAGCCTTCTCCGCCCCTTTGGAAGGAGCGGAGAAGGTTGTGTCCGAGGCTGTCAGATTGGCTTACTTCTTTTTGGGGGAGGCTTCCGGTTTCTTTATCATTTCTTCCGGCATCGGCTGGCCGGGATGCATCATTTGCATATTATGCATCATGGGCATATCGCCCGGTTCACCTTGCTCCATCATTTCAGCGCCGGGGCAGCGGCAGTTATTGCGTTCCATTGCCATTCTGGCGTGGCTGGCCAACCCGCAGAGAATTCCCAGCAGACCTACAACTATAAAGGCCCAGCCCAGTATCTGCCCGGCTCTTTTTACGTATTTGGCGGTCTCTTTGGCGGAGTGCTGCAGAACCCAGTAGCCAAGGGCCGCCAGCAAGGCGTACAGCACCACGGCCATATGTGTTCCCATTTCGAAACCGCCGCCATGCATTCCGCCGTGCATCCCCATGGGCTGCGCAGCTGCCGGCGCAGCCAGCAGTAAAAGTACTGTCAATAATTTCATAATAATCCTCCTTAACTTAATATGTTCCAGTTTACGATATTTTCGCTTAAGATACAAAACCCCCTCTTCATCTGGAAAGTGCGTTGTTTGGGGATTTTTGCCGAATTGACTGGCGGATAGGTTGTAAAAAATGACGGCACTCCTAACCCGAATCCAGTTGAAGGATTCGCCCGAAGGGCAGCTCTTTTGCCCAATGATTCGTAAATCATTGGGCAAAAGGGCTGGGTTACCCCGCCCTTTTACGGTCATAGTGCAATTATTGAGTGCATATTTCTGTTCATTCCGCATTTTGCGTGCACCGGCGCAACTCACCATCGGAAAAGGGCGGCCCCTCTGGGGCGAAAGTTGCAGTCAACTGCAACTTTCGGGCTAATGTATAAGTTGAACCGTGCCGTATTTATTTTGGGGCTCGGCCTTGCCCGCGTCTCCAGATGTGGCCGGCTTTGACAGCGCTTCTCCCTCCAAAAGAAAATCAACACGGTATCCCTCGCCTGAAATAGTCGTTTTCTTGTTCAGCGTCAGTGTTTCCTCATTCTGCATCTGAACAGGGCCGGCTGCGCCGTTAAGACCTTGCTCGATCTGGTACTGCAGGCTGAAGCCCGGGCCCTCTTTGGCCGGCGTAAAGAGACTGTTGAGAATGAAGCCGTATTTACGGCCGCCTTCCCTGATCGAGTCAACCACGTTGGATTGGACCCCGGACTTGGAAATAAGCCTGCACTGCTGTCTGGAGTTTCCGGCGGATACATTTGCTGTAAGGCGGTAATTTGGAAGGCCGGCCGCTTTCCACGCCGCATCCCGCGCCTTTTTCCCCTCGGCCCCTTTGGCATCCATGGCAAACTTCACGGTCCAGGGGCCGCATTCTATGGCTGTCAGACGGTCTCCCGGCCGTATAGCCACCTCGCTTTGGCTCTGTACAGACCGGCCCTGGCTTTCGGGCCCGCCGGAGAGTTCCACCTGGTATTGCAGAACCAGCAGGTCAGGGGTTTCACGGTTCAGAAGCGCGTTGAATATCATCTGTTTCCTGTCCCCGCCGTTTAAAGCATTCACCGGGCCGACATAGTTGGCCTGACTGCCTTCCGTAATACTGACCGTCTGCTTATATGCGGTCTGTTTGTTTATGATGCGCACTTCAACGGAATGCTGTCCGGCGGCAAAGGCCGAGCCGGCGCCGGTAAGCAACAGCGCGAAGGATGTTAACATTATATGCATGGCGGGCGTATTAAGAATATGAGAAAGCCAATCCCGGTTCACCACTTGCCCTCCTGGCGGTTTTTGAAAAAGTTTTTCGCCGCCTTGGATATTTTTTTTGCTCTGGTTTTGCGTTTAAGCTGTTCGGTCAGATCTGCCCTGGTTTTCTGATGCGCGGCTTCTTTTTTCATCTTCAGATAATTAGTGTAGCGGGCCCGGGCCAGAATGCCCGACTCCAGCGCTGCGAGCACCGCGCAGCCGGGCTCGGTTTCATGGCCGCAGTCAGTAAACCTGCAGTTAAGGGCCAGATCTTCGATCTCGTTGAATGTCTCTTTAAAGCCGGCGGGCGCGTCCCAGGCTTCAAACTCCTTCATGCCGGGAGTGTCTATAAGGAGCGCTCCTCCCGCAAGACGCAGCAGGCGCCGGGTGCTTGTGGTATGCATTCCTTTGGAGTCGCTTTTTCTTACAGCCGAGGTTTTCTGTTTTTTTGCGCCCAGATTGTTGATTATTGTGGATTTCCCTACGCCGGAGGAGCCGATGAAGGCGATTGTTCGGCCTTTCGCCAGAAAGGGAGCGAGCCGGCCGTAACCGCGCAGCGAAATGGAATCCAGAATTATCACCGGGATGGAGGGGGCCAGCAGAGAAGCTTCTTCGGCGCGCTTTTCGGCTTCGGGGCAGAGGTCCGCCTTGTTGAGTATTACTACGGGCGCCGCGCCGCTTTCCCGGACCGCCACCAGAAAGCGCTCCAGCCGGCGAAGATTGTAATTGCCGTCCAGGCTCTGCACGATAAATACCGTGTCCACATTCGCCGCTATGGGTTGTTCGGCTTCTTCTTCGTCAGTCGCTTTCCGGGAAAGCTTGGATCTGCGCTTCAGCACGGCCTGTATCGGCAGTCTTTCCGCTCCCGGGTTATCCGAGAGCAGCACCCAGTCTCCCACAACGGGCATTTCACCGGTTGACGCCGCCGTGTGCCTGAACCGGCCGGTAGCAGAGGCGAGCGCTTCCCCGCGGGCCAGTCTAACCTCGTAGCAGCCCGCGTATTCGGCCGTAATTCTGGCCGGGATCAGGCTGGAGCCCGCGGTCTCAAGCTGCCGCTGGAAAAAATCGTCCCAGCCGAGGTCTTCAAGTTTCATTTATGATTAGCTGCGCAGTTGAATTTTCCCCCGTTTTGTTCGGTATATTTTATTATCTGGTTCATCACGCGCACGGCTTCCACCGGGTGTTTTCCCGCGGCCGTTTCGGCGGAAAGCATTACGTAGTCCGTGCCGTCAAGCACGGCGTTCGCAACGTCGGATACTTCCGCCCGGGTGGGTATCTGGTGTTCCGTCATGGATTCCAGCATCTGCGTGGCGGTTATTACGGGTTTTCCCGCTAAATTGCATTTTCTGATTATGCGCTTTTGCAGTATGGGCACTTCCCAGACCGGAAACATTACGCCCATGTCTCCGCGCGCCACCATAATGCCGTCAGCCGCTTCAATAATTTCGTCCAGGTTCGCGATAGCCTCGCACGCTTCTATTTTGGCGATTATTTTGCAATCCGGCAGCAGAGGCTTCACCAGGCGGCGCACGGCCAGCACCTCGGCCTTTGAGCGCACGAAGGACTGGGCTATGTAATCGCAGCGTTCGCTCACGCCGAATTTGATGTCGGCGCGGTCCTCTTCCGAAAGCAGCGGGAAATCCAGGCTGGCCTCAGGGATATTTACGCCCTTGCGCTCCAACAGCCGCCCTCCCGCCGCCACCTCGCATTTAAGCGAGTCGCGGCCGACGGCATTTACCTTAAGGGCTATGTTGCCGTCGTCAATGTAGATAAAATGGCCTTTTTTTATCACCTTAAGCGAACCTGAATAGTCAAAAGGAATTTCGCCGGACTTGGCGGTTGTCCGGGCCTGGACTAAAGCGACAGCCTGCTTTTTTTTCAATTCAACCGGCGCGTTAAGCCGCCCTATTCTTATACGGTTGCCTTTGAGGTCCTGCAAAACGCGGATATGGCGGCGGTATTTTTTATTCAGAGCGCACACCAGGCGGATATTCGCCGAGTGGGTCTGCGCCGTGCCGTGGGAAAAATTAAGGCGCACCACATCCAGCCCGCAGACCATCATCTGCCGCAGTATGCCTTCGGCGGAGCTGGCGGGGCCAAGGGTGGCGACGATCTTTGTTTTTGGCGTCATAGGCCTATTCTATGATAAAAACATGCAACAAAGAAAAAACCGCCCCATGGAAAGTTATAATGCTTTCCTGAAAAAGCGGTTTTTTCTGCGTTATTTTTTTTAAATAACTTTGCAGCGGCGTCTTTTGGAAACAAGGTATTCGCCGTTTTTCTTGTGCATCCTGGCCACAAGCTGATGCGTGCCGGTCGTGAAATTACTCCAGTCAAACCACCAGTATCCCACCGAGTGCCTGCAGTTCTGCCAGGGCTGGTCATCTATGGATATATCCATGCCGTTGCATTCATTCGCGCCTATGCGCACGCAGTAGTGCCTTGAAGTTATGTTTTCAAGGTTTTTCGGATGGTCTATAACCACGTACTCGTTCGAGTTGGTCAGGTTGGTTTTCGTGTTGTTTTTCGTGTTGGCTGTTTTTGTCGCTGTTTTAGGCATTTCTCTCTCCTCACCTTCGGTCTTTTCACTGTCGGGGTTGTCAGCAGGCCTTCCTACTTTTAAAATTCTTTCGCTCAGGTAACTTAAAGATTTGGCGAGCGGATGTTTAAGGTGAAGCCTTAACACGCGCCTGTTCTTCGAATCAAGGGCTTGGAAATCCCCCATCGCCTGCGCCATTTCAAGCTGCCAGAAAGTGTATTTTTCCCCTGCTATACTTATATCTTTTTGCGCCTGGCTTGTCAAGATGATAAAGAAGGCGTTGTCCGGGCCGCCTTTATGCAGCTGGCCGGAAGAATGCAGATACCTTGGGCCGTAGCTCATAAGGGTAGCCGATGAAGTGTAGTTTTTAAAGCTTTCCCTCAGCTTTTTAAGTTCCGCGTCCACTTCGGGGGTATTGGGCAGGTATGCCAGCAGGCCGATATACTCTTTTTCCTTCAGGGCTGAAAAAAGACACCAGAATATGTCGTCATATTTGGCTATACAGTCCCCGTCGCACGAGTTTTTAAGCGTTTTTGAAATGAACACGGAGAGCCTGTCGCTGGAAAAATCCGGTTTGGGCGTTGTGAGCTTTCCTCCGGAAGAGATCTTGGCGAGCGCGTTCATGGTAAGGATCTTTGCCTCCTGCACATTGGGCTGGTCAAAAGGGTTAATGCCAAACACGGCTCCCGCGGCCGCTGTGGCTGTTTCCCAGCGGAAAAATTCCCCCCCCAGATCGTAGGGGTCGTTTAAGACAATTTCATAAACCGGGTGCCCGGCTGCCTTGACGGCGGAAAGCTTTGCTTCCGTTTCCGGCTCGCTTTCGGAGGCCAGACGAGTGCGCACGAAAAACCTGTCGCTTTGGTACTTATCGGGTTCAGAAAGCTCTTCCTGGCAGACCGGCACCACGCCCTTGCCTTCCTTGCCGGTGCTCTCGGCCACAAGCTGTTCCACCCACAGGCTGAAGACTTCAAGTTTTTTCGGCATGACAAGGGTGAGCTTGTCTTTGCCCTGAAGCGCCAGCGCGCCCATCATGGCGCCCAAAAGCGCGCCCGGATTTTTTGCCGTTTCACCCGTTTTGCAGAGGTCCGCCATGTTTATGGCGCGCGCCAAAAGCTTTCTTATGTCGGCTCCGCAAAGCGCCGCCGGCACCAGGCCGAAATAGGACAGCGCGGAAAATCTGCCTCCGATATCTGAGGGATTTATGAAGATCTTGCGGAACTTTTTATCTTTCGCCAGTTTTTCAAGGCCCGTGTCCTTATCTGTTATGGCTATAAACTGTGAGCCGGGTTTGGGCGTTTTGCTTTTTTTAAGGAGTTCCCAGAAATATTTGAACTGGCTGGAGGGCTCTATGGTGCCGCCGGATTTGCTGGCAAAAATGAACAGCGTTTTTTTAAGGTCTATCTCCGCGCGCGCAAGCGCTATCTGAGCCGGGTCCGTGGTGTCCAACACCAGAAGTTTCGGATACTTCGGGTTCTGGAATACGCTGCGCAGCACCTCGGGCGCGAGGCTTGAGCCGCCCATGCCCATAAGCACCGCGTGGGTGAAGCCCTCCCTGCGTATTTCAAGGGCGAAGCTCTCTATTTCGCGCGTTTTCGGCAGCATTTTGTAAGGGATATCCAGCCAGCCAAGGGCGCCGGCTATCTGTTTTTTGTGCGCCGCGTCTTTTTTCCAGAGCTCCGGGTCTTTCAGCCAGAGCCGGCCGGCGAAATTGGAAGCGGAAAGTTTTTCCAGCGTTTCTGAAAAGTCCCCGCCGGGCAGTTCGTTGTTAGATGAGGGCGGCGCCCCGAAGGTTAAAGCGGCATTCCGCTTTACCTCAATGCTTGAAATAACTGAATTGTAAGCGCGCTCAAATTGCTCCACTCCGTCCGTTTCAAGCTTATCAAAAACATCTTCCATATTTATGCCGAGTCCCTTTAGCGAGGCCAGCCGCCTTTTTGCGGCCGCTGTGCGCTGTTCCAGCGGCTCTGTGTTGGCGTGGCCGTGGTCAAGCCAGGCCTCAAGCGCGGCCTCCGGCAGCGTGTTTACCGAGCCGTCAAGGGCCAGCTCGTCGGAATAGAGGGTGTCTTTGTAGGCCGGATTTTTTACGCCTGTGGAGGCCCAGAGTATGCGCTGGCGGGCCGCGCCGGCGGCTTCAAGCTCCCTGAAAAGCGGGCCTGAAAAAAGCAGGAGATAAGTTTCGTAGGCCGCGAGCGAAGTGCTTACGGCTATCTTTCCTTTAAGCGCCGCCGCGGCCGATTTTCTCTCGGGCGCGGGAGTTTCCTCAAGAAGGCGGTCCATGGCGGTGTCTATGCGGCTCACAAAAAAACTGGCCACCGAAGCTACGCCTGCGAGCGGAAGACCGTTGTTCCTGCGCCAGACCATGGCTTCCAGGTAAGTTCTGGCGGTTTTTTCGTAGCGCTTGACGGAAAAAATAAGGGTGAAATTCACATTCACGCCTTTTTTAAGGAGCGCGAGCCCGGCTATAAGGCCCTCCTGGGTAGCCGGCACTTTTATCATGACGTTTTTTCTGCCTATCTTTTTAAACAGGCGCTCGGCTTCGAACTCCGTGGCTTCGGCGTCGTTGGCGAGCAGCGGTGAAACTTCCATGCTGACAAAACCGTCGGTTCCGCCGGAGGCGTCGTAGGTTTCCCGAAAAATGTCGGCTGCGCGCTGGATATCCTCCACCGTCAGGGCTTCGTAAATTTCCGGCGCGTTGGCGTTGCCCGCTACAAGGGCGTTCAGCGTTTCTTCGTAAATGGAGGACTGTAAAATGGCTTTTTCGAAAATAGAGGGGTTTGAGGTCAGGCCTTTTATGCCGGAGCCGGCTATAAGCTTTGACAGGCCCCCGCCTGTCACCATGTCCCGCCTGATATTGTCAAGCCACAGGCTCTGGCCGATAGTTTTTGTGTTCGCGCTGAATTCCATATTTCCCCCAGTTTAGTGCTGAAGAACTAGAAGCTCTGAAGCGCTGAAGTTACGGAGTGCTAAAGTGCTGAGGGAAAAAACTTCCAGGCTTCCAAACTTCAGCGCTTCAGACTTCAGCTCTTCTTCTCCAAGGCTGTTATTTTTTCAAGCCGCCGCTTGTGTCTTTCCTCTCCCGAGAATTTCGCGGCAAGGTAGGCCCGGGTCACATCGGCCGCGAGCTCAACGCCGATCACGCGCGAGCCCAGGCACAAAATATTTATATTGTCATGCTCAACGCCCTGTCTGGCGGAATAGGTGTCGTGGCAAAGTCCGGCGCGTATGCCGGGGAATTTGTTGGCGGCCACGCAGGCGCCCACGCCGCTGCCGCAGACCACTAGGGCGCGTTCGGCGCGGCCGGCTTTTATTTCCAGGGCCGCCTTTGCCGCGAAGTCCGGGTAATCCACGGGCTTTGAGGCGGAATCTGTTCCAAGGTCGGTCACTTCATGGCCCAGGTTTTTTATCAGGCTCTTTAGAGTTTCTTTAAGTTCAAATCCGGCATGGTCGCTTGCAATAGCAATTTTCACGTTATCCTCCGCATGTCAATTATATCCATAAACAGGGTAATCGTTTGCCATAAGCCGGAAGCCATAGGCAGAATTGCTTAGGGATTTAATCCTAAAAATTCTATCATTTTGGCGCGGATTATTGCTTAATCGGATAGCTTTAATCGCGCCCCCTAGCTTGGCTTACCTTAAGGTTTGTTGGATTTAAACCTTCTTGCAGGTCGGTTTCTTTACCCGGCCTTTTATTCCTTCGCCGGGGCCGCTCGAAAGGGCGGCTGACGCGGCGGCCATTGCGTAAGGCGCGGTTTTTTAAGTTTTTCTTTCAGCGGCTTTCCGCTCCCGAGAACTTCGCGGAAAGGTAGGCCCGTGTCACATCGGACGCGAGTTTCGCGCCGATCACGCGCGCGCCCAAGCATAAAAAATTTATATTGTCATGCTCAACGCCCTGTCTGGCGGAATCGGTATTGTGGAAAAGTCCGGCGCGCACGCCGGGGAAGGTGTTGGCGGCAACGCAGGCGCCCACGCCGCTGCCGCATACCATAAGGGCGCGTCTGGCGTGGCCCGACGTTATCTCACTCGCGGCTTTTGCCACGAAGTCGGGATAATCCACGGGTTTTGAGGCCGAGTTGGTTCCGAGGTCGGTCACTTCATGCCCCAGACCGCTTATCAGACTCTTTAAAATTTCTTTCAGTTCAAATCCGTCATGGTCGCTTGCAATAGCAATTTTCACTTTATCCTCCGCATGTTAATTATATCCATAAACATGGGTAATCGTTTGCCATAAGCCGGAAGCCATAGGCCATAGGCAGAATTGCTTAGAGATTCAATCCTGAAAATTCTATCATTTTGGCGCGGATTATTGTTTATAAGGTATCCCTTTATCGCGCTCCGGGAAACGGGCCGGGCAAGGGGCTGCCCATTCCGCCGCGTAGGAAACCCTCCCGTGGTTTCCCCCCGAAACGGGGCCCCCCATCCGCTATGCGGCTCCAGAGCAGCCCCCCGTCCGGTCCTATGTCGCGCGTGGTCTAAACCTCGTTTTTATATATGTGTCCCACCCTGTTTTTGGTACTTCCGAATTTACCCACCCGTAGGTAGCCGCCATCTTTATCACGGCGTAACACATGTTTTTGTCCTAACACAGTATAGTAAAAAACTATATTGTACATGCCTTACAGGGCGGGATATTCAAGTTATGATTGGGTGGGGATAGTTATATTATTTTTCTGGCAAAGCAATAAATTTAGGTGGGATAGTTGGAGCGGGTGCCGGGGGCCTGGATTAGCAAAACCCTCCGGAGCCCGAGACTTGCATAGCGGCGAGGGCGAGGATGGGAAGTGCGGCCACGGTGTGGCCGACACTGGTTTTGCGTTCCAGGCCCCTGGCAGGCCCCGCGAACGTCAGTTTATTGGAATGGTATTAAATCTTCTGCAGGTCGGTTTTTTTTACCCAGCCTTTTATTCCTTCGCCGGGCAGGCCTATTTCGTAATAATCCTCATCCGCCTCGTCCATTATTTTTACAAGACGGGCCTCCGGAAGAGTGGCGTAAGCCTTGAATTTTTCGCCGGGGCCGCTCAAAAGAGTGGCTGGCGCGGCGGCCACCGCTCCGTTCGTGAACGGCGAGCTGTCGCGTATCCCGATCCAAAGCAGAAAAAAAAGGCACGCGGCGGCCATCACATAAGGAGCGGTTTTAAGTTTTTCTTTCAGCGCCGTTCCCGCGAGTGAGCGCAGCGCCCCGATAAAACAGGCCAGCCAGAAAAAAATTATCACGAGGGCTTTAAGCTCAAGGTCTGACAAAAGATAATAAACATAATGAAGAGACCTCGGCACTCCGTCCGGCACTAGCGCCTGGCCGGTCTGCTTCATGGCATATTCAAGGTTGGCCCGTATATCCGGGTCCCTGGGCAGCAGTTTAAAGGCTTTGGCGTAGTAAAGCACGGCGAGCCCCTGCTTGTTTAATCGGAAATAGGCGTTGCCGGCGTTATAAAAAGCGTAAGGGTTCGTGCCTTCAGTTTCGGTCATCTTGATGTAGCCATCAAGCGCCTCCTGGTATTTGCCGTTCTTATACATGTCGTTCAGTTCGGCCAGTTCATTCTTATCGTAGGCGGAGGCCTGAAAAGAAAAGGCGCAAAGGCAGCATAACAGCAGGGGATAGGGGCTAAGGGATAGGGCAGAGCGCAAGCTCAACTTGAAGACATTTTTTAAACCATTCGGTAATTTCATGAATTTGTTTTTCTTTCAGTTCTTCTCTGAGCCCTCTCCCCTAATCTCCAGCCCCCAGCCCCTTAAACGATAACGTACTCATTTCTTTTTAAACTCCTTCTCCAGCATTTCGATCAGGACGGTATATTTGGTTATCAGATCCTTGGCGTTCTGGGCGGTCAGGGAGGACGGAGAAAAATGGAACATCTCAAGCTGTTCCCAGAAGGCCCTTATTTCCTCCAGATGGTATTCGTCCGTGCGCGGGAAGCGGTCTTTTATAAGCTCCCTGGCCTGGCGTGTGGTCAGGGCGCTTACTTTTTTCCCGGTTTTGTCCGAGAGATATTCCATAAAGGAATCGTAGAGCACGGACACGGCTTCTTTTAACCTGTTCGCCTTCAGTTCGGTTTCGGCCCGGCTGATGTCCTTGCCGGCTGTCGCTTTGGCCCGCCGGAACTTGAAGATCTGCGGATTGCGCAGGCGGAAGCTTTGAATGTTCGAGAACCAGAGGCTTAATAAAAGCGCGGCCGCCGGCAATAAATTAAGCCACCAGGCCATGTTGAAAAGGGCCCCGGCCGCGCGCGCGACCGCGGGCGCCGCGGCCGTGTCGCTTACATATCTGATGTCCGAACCGGTGGCGGACACGGCTTGGGTTCCGGGCTGCGTAAAATTAAAATTTTTGGCGTCCGAATCGCCTTTTTCCACTTTCAATTCCAAAGGTTTTGTCTCAATTTCGCGGTAGGCGTTCGCCTCCGGGTCAAAAAAAGCGAATTTTACAGGTGAAATACGGGCGGGGCCTTCGAAACGCGGCACAATGACGGTGGTGAAAACTTTTTTACCGCTTATAATATCGTCACGCTTGTTTATGTCAAGCGAGCTCATCGTGTCAAAAACTTTGAACCCCGCCAGTTCCGGCAGCTTCGGCGCTGTTACGGTTTTAAGACTGCCGGTGCCGCTTACTGTCACCGAAAGATTGACCGCTTCCCCCGCTTTGACCTGTTTACGGTCAAGTTCGGCGGAAATAGTGTAGTTGCCGACCGCTCCTGTAAAAGACACAGGCGCTCCGTCCGGCAGCGGAAGAATATTCAGCGTCAGGTTTTCTGTTTTTAATTCCTTTGTCGCGCCCTGGGAGCCGTTCATGGAGAAGAATTTCTGGAAGAAATTCGGGTCAAAGGGGTCTATCTGTTCATCCGATTGCAGCTGGGCAATAACCGAGGCCGGGCTTATAGAGGCCGGCCCGGGCGACAGGCCAAACAGAGCTGTCTTGATCTCGCTGAACGAATAGCGTACGCCCTTTATTGTGACTTCTCCGCTCCTTACGGGAGGCAGATCCTCAAAAAGCAGGTTCTTATAGGCCGGCGGCAGATATTGCGGATTTGAGGTAAGAGGCATAGCCGTGTAAAATCTTATAAACAGGTTGATCTGCTGGCCGGGATAGGCGGTTTTCCTGTCTGTCTCGGCTTTTAAAAAAATAAGAGAGTCGGCTTTAGGAGCTTTCCCCTGCGGGGCCGCGCGTCCCGCGGAACCTTGCTGCGGCGGAGCGCTCGGCGCCGGGTTTGTCTGCCTGGCGGCCCTTGATTTGGTGACGGTTATTTCAATTTCAGGCGTCATGGCTTTTTCACGGCCGTTAAACGCCGAAATAGCGGGTATTGTCTGGCGGCCGATGAAGCGCGGGGTAAGTATATAGGTGAATGAGACCGAAGTGGATATTTTTCCGTTAATAATGGAAATATTCTGGCTCCGGCCGGAGGAATAGGCGTTGAAATTGAATACCGCGGGCAGCACGGGCTCCGGAACGCTCGCCGAATCGGCGCTTATCGTGACGGTAAGGTAAAGGTTTTCGGTGATTTCAAGTTCGGTCCTGTCGGTTTGCGCCGAAATACTCAGGGCCGCGCGCGCGCTTTGAGCGGCAAAAAGCGGGAGGACAAATATAAGGGCGGCCAAGGGCAGGGTAGAGGGTAGAGGGAACAGGGTAGAGCAAAAAACAAATTTAAAGACTTTTTTTAGACTATTCAGGAATTTCATAAATTTGCTGTTCTTTCAATTCTTTTCTTTGCCCTAGCCCCTAACCCCTCTATGCTGACGTGCTGTCACCAGTCCTCCCCTGCTTCGTCTCTTTCCTTCGGCTTGTTTTCAAAACGGGCGTCCTGAATTTGTTTATTAGCCGCGGATTTCTCCTTTTCTTTCATCATTTCAAGCAGACGGTCCGCCTGTGCCCTGGCTTCGTCTTTCTTCCGCTGCTTTTCTTTATCCTGTCCCTCGTTTTTATTTTTGTCTTTATCCTGGCCGTCTTTTTTTTTGTCGTCTTTTTTGGGGTCCTTTTTTTGTTTATCCTTCTGCTGCTGGTTTTTATTATTTTCCTGAAGCCGTTCCAGGGCTCTTTGAAGATTGAATTTGGCGTTTTTGTCTTTCGGGTCTGAAAGCACGGCCGAACGGTAACTGGCGGCGGCTTTCTTGTAGTCGCCCTGCATGAAATAAGCGTTGCCTTCGTTGTAGCGCGCTTTGTGGGAGATAGCCGGAGACGCGGCGGAGGCCGCGTTGAATGCTTCGCCGGCATGGCTGTAGTCCTCAAGGCGGTAAAAAACGTCGCCGGAATTGAAAATTATCTTTGAATTTTTTGGTTCCAGCTCCAAAGCCTTGCCATAGTATTCGTAGGCCTTTGGATAGTCTTTTTTGTCATAGGCGTCGGTGCCTTTGCCCGCGAGGCTTTTGGCTTCGGAGGCGCTGAGTGTCTGCTGCATAGCGACAGCCGTCAGAAAAACAGGAACTACCCTTCTAAACGCCAGCCCCAGCCATCTCCTGAGCCGCGAACTTATGGATATTGCCTTGACTGACGCTTCGGGATTCTCCATGAACAGTAATTCTAGCAAAAGCGCCAACAGGGCCAAAGCAAGCGGCCATTGATAGCGGTTTTTGAAATTGGCGCGGCCGAAGCCTTTGGTTTTCGTCAGCGACAGCCTTGAAACGGCAGAGCGCATCTCTTCGCCCGCCGCGTCGGGGTCCGAGTAGCGAAGGTAGGCGCCTCCTGTCTGGGAGGCTATTTTTAAAAGCGTCCGCTCGTCCAGTTTCGTCACTACGGTTTTGCCTGAAGCGTCTTTTTTGTACCCAAGAGTGCCGCCCGCCGCGTCGGTTTCCGCTATAAGCTCGCCTTCCGGCTTACCTATGCCTATGGTAAAAACCCGCAGGCCCGCAGCCGCCGCGTCTTTAATGGCCTGGTCAAGGTTTTTTGAATGATCTTCGCCGTCCGTGATAAGCACCATCACTTTCTGGCTGCCGTAGTGTTCAAGCATGCGGCCCGAGGTTTCAATGGCGTCCGAGAGATCCGTGCCTTTTGAAGGCAGCATCCCGGGCGACAGCAGGGAAATAAAGTATTTTATGGCGTCCAGGTCCGTGGTCAGGGGGCATTGCACGTAGGCTCGTCCGGCGAACGCCACCACGCCTATGCGGTAATCGGGGAATTTTTCCGCCAGAGCGCCAAGCATGAGTTTGGCGTTTTCGAGCCGCGAGGGCTTCAGGTCTTTAGCCGCCATGGACAGCGAGGTGTCCACCGCTATCACCAGGTTGCCGTTGAGATCCGTTATCTGGGCCAGCTCCATGCCCCATTGCGGGCCGCTTGCCGCCACGGCGGCAAAAAATAAAGCGGTCAGCAGAAGTATGTCGCGCGTCCGCTTGCGCGCCCAGCCTTTTTGCAGACTCAAGCGCTGGAGAGTTTTTTTACCCAGCACGTTTTCAGCAAGGATCCATTTTGTTTTTTCGGCCTTAAAGCGCAGAAAAACCAGAGCCGCCAAAGCGGCCATGAGCCAGACTGCCAGTACAGGGTATTTAAAAAGTTCCATAGGCAAGTTACAGGGTAGAGGGGCTAGGGGCGAGGGTAGAGGGGGCAGAAATAAGAAACTCCTTCCCTAAACACTCTTCCCTAGCCGCTATTCCCTGTTTCATGGTATCGTCCTTAGATAAGTTTTTTCCAGAACGAAAGTCAAAACCAGCAGCGTCAATGCCGCCGCCAGCAGCGGTTCGTAGCGGTCGGAATAATTGGCGTAAGCCTTTATTTCAAACTTGGTTTTTTCAAGCGAGTCTATCTTTTCGTAGATCTTTTGCAGTTCAAGATAGTTAGTGGCCCGGTAGAATTCCCCCCCCGTGGTATTGGCTATTTCCATCAGGGGGGCTTCGTCCAGGTCTTCTTCTATGGTGATATACGGCTGGAAGGGATTGCCTGTGGGCACCTGAGCTTTGCCCTTTGCGGCTGTTCCTATGGTGTAAATCTTTATATCGTAGGCGGCCGCTGTTTTGGCGGCGGTCATGGGGTCGCTTATCAGGCCGGTGTTTGAACGGCCGTCGGTAAGCAGAATAATTATCTTGCTTTTTGCTTTGCTGTTTTTAAGATGATTGACGGCGGTAGCTATTGCGTCGCCTATGGCTGTGCCGTCGGCCTTGGTCATGTTAAGGTAAGCCGCGTCAAGCGTTTCAAGCACGGAGGAGTAATCAAGAGTAAGAGGACAGGTAAGTATGGGCGTTCCGCCGAAAACCACAATGCCCAGCCGGTCGTGGGCACGCCGCTTTACAAAGTCGGCGGCGGCGGACTTTGCCGCGTCAAGGCGGCTGGGTTTCAGATCAATGGCCGCCATGCTGTAGGAAGTATCAAGGGCCAGCATTATATCCACGCCTTCAGCCGGCGGAATCTGCCCCCGCTCGGTTTTTTGCGGCCTCGCGAGCGCGAGCACCAGCAGGATAAGAGCCGCCGCTCGGCAGTTGAACGGAAGAAAAGAAAACAGGCGCGTTTTAAAGGTCGGAATGAACGGCAGCGGCGTCGGAGAGCCGGCCGGAATAAATTTGCCTCCCCAGCGGGTCCCCGCAAAAGCCACGGCCGCAAGTATGAGCGGGAGCAGAAGCAGCGCCCAGGGGTTGGCGAAGTTCATGACTGTCCCCCCGGTTTGTTCCCCGCACCTGTAGCGGGCGCCGGAGCTGCCTGCGCCGCTTTGTCCGTTTTCAGTTCCTTCGCGTTTTCCGTCTGTCTTGTGAGGCCGCCAAGTATTTCCCTGAGGTCGGCAAGATCGGAATCTTTCTGCTGCGGCTTGAATTTAGCGAATTTTACCAGGTCCGAGCGTTCAAGCAGTTCCCTCGATTTTATGAGGGTCTGCACTTCGGCGCCGGTTTTTTTTAGTTCCCTTAAAAGGCTTGCCGTGGTCATTAAAAGGGCGTCTATGGCGAATTGCTCTTTCATGTAAAGCCGGAAGATGGCGGAAAAACAGATGTAAAAATCTTTTATTTTACCCTCTTCCCAAAGGCCCGAGGCCGCCAGACTTTCCAGGCTGTCCATTGCCCGCCTGTACGGCGTGCGCGTGTCTTTCCGGGTTTCAGCCGCGAGCGCGGCGGCGGGTTTTTTACGCCTGGCGTAAAGAAAAGCGCCAAGCGCGCACAAAGCGAGGAAAGCCGCAATAAGCCAAAACCACGGTATAAATTTGAGCGGCGGATAAATGTCCTTTATCTCCGCGCTCTCTCCCGGTTTTGGTTTTTCAAACAAGGGTTCTATCTCAAGCGGGAAGGACGGACTTTTGGCTTCCATGGCCCCGCCGGCGCCGTAAAGCTGAAAAGTTATTTCGGGGAAGGTGCTGACCCCGATGGCGAAAGCCTCGGCCTCAAATTCAAACTCCGAGGTGGAAGCGCCGCCGGATTCTTTTGAGGAGAGTTTTGTTATTTTTAAAATTTCAAAAAATTCGCTGTCTATTGAGGCGGTATCGATTTTAACGGTGTAATTTCCGCCGTAAGAGGCCTCAAGGCGCAGTTTAAAGGGCTCGGCCAGTTTGGGCTTTTGCGGGGGCGGCGTTATTTTAAACGAAACGGTTTGGGAAGCGGCTGTCTGGACGGCAGTTAAAAAGGCCAGAAAAAAAACATTCAGGAATTTCATATTGCTGTTTTTTCAACTATTCTCTAAACCCTAGCCCCTGATCTCTGTCCTTACAGCCTTATTTTTTTCTGGCGCTGGCGGAAAAATTTAACCACCGGGTCGTAAATATCGCATTCCGCGTGTACGTCGATCCATTGCACTCCGGCCGAAAGCATTATTTTCTCCAGGGTTTTACTTTCCAGTTCGGCCTGCGTCCTGTGAGCATTGAGAAAAGCGGGGCTTGAAAGATCCGCGGCGCTGACTCCGGCGGCGGGACCGCCTTCAAGCCAGCTTGAAGCAAGCATTGCGTTCAGGCGCGGCAAACGCCTTTCAAAAGGGTCGCTTATGGCCACGGGTATAAGATCGTGGCGCTGGGCCGTCAGGCGCAGTTCGCGGCTGAAGTCGGGGGCGTGAAAATCCGAAAGCAGGAAAACTATGCCCTTTCGCTTCATTATCTTGTTGACCATTGAGAGGGCTTTGGCGATGTCGGTGCCTTTATTCGACGGTTGATAAGCCAGCAGTTCGCGGATAATGCGCAAACTATGGTTTTTGCCTTTCCTGGGCGGGATGTACAATTCCGCGCGGTCGGTGAATAAAAGCAGGCCGGTCTTGTCATTGTTTTTCAGGGCGGAGAAGGCGAACATAGCCGCCAGTTCCGCCGCCGCCTCGTTTTTAGCCCGGTCCGAGGAGCCGAATGCCTGCGAGGCCGAGATATCGCAGACTATAAGCAGGGTAAGTTCGCGTTCCTCAACATAGCGCTTGACGAAGGGTTTGGAGGAGCGGGCGGTGACATTCCAGTCTATGGAGCGGACGTCGTCGCCCGGCACATATTCGCGCACCTCGGCGAATTCCATGCCCCTGCCCTTAAAAACGCTCTGATATTCGCCCGCGAAGGTTTCACTTACCAGACGGCCGGTTTTTATTTCTATCTGGCGGACCTTTTTAAGAATTTCAGCGGTGTTCATAGTTTAACTACAGCGTATAGCGTATAGGGGATAGAGGTTGGGGATGGAATTGCCAATCTTACTCCTTCCCTATCCGCTATCCCCTTTATAACTTCAGTGTATAGCATATAGGGGATAGGGGTTGGGGACGGAATTGCTGATCTTACTCCTTCCCTGTCCGCTATACGCTCGCCGCTATTCGCTGCCTTTTTACGGCACTTCTATCGCCTCAAAAACAGTTTTCAGCACGGTTTCGGAATTGATATTTTCGGCTTCCGCCTCGTAGGTGAGCAGCACGCGGTGGCGCATGACGTCAAAGCCCACGGCTTTTATATCTTCCGGGGTTACGTAGCCGCGCCCTCCGATGAACGCGTAGGCCTTGGCCGCCTGGATCATGTAAATGGTGGCGCGCGGGCTCGCGCCGTAGAGTATCCAGGGTTTTATTTTTTCAAGTCCGTATTTTTCAGGCGTCCTGGTGGCGATTACGAGGTCCAGCACATAGTTTTTTATTTTTTCATCCACATACACCTGGTCGGCGGTCTGTCTGGCTTTTAAAATCTGTTCGGCGGAAACCACCTTGCCCGCCGAGGGCACGCTTTGTCTGGCCATAAGGTCCAGCACTTTGGCTTCCTCGGCTTTTGAAGGGTAATTTATGTTTAGTTTCAGCATGAAACGGTCAATTTGCGCTTCGGGCAGCGGGTAGGTGCCTTCCTGCTCTATGGGGTTCTGCGTAGCCATTACCATGAACAGTTCCGGCAGTTTATAGGTGGTGTCCGAAATAGTTACCTGGCGTTCCTGCATGGCCTCAAGAAGAGCGCTCTGGACCTTTGCCGGCGCGCGGTTTATTTCGTCGGCCAGTATGATATTTGAAAATATCGGGCCTTTTCTCACAAAGAAAGAGCTTTCCTTGGGATTGAAAACCAGCGTGCCCACGATATCGGCGGGCAGCAGGTCGGGGGTGAACTGTATGCGCTGAAAAGCGGCCGATACGGCCTGCGCGAGCGTTTTTACCGCCAGCGTTTTAGCAAGCCCCGGCACACCTTCCAGCAGCACATGCCCGTTGGCGATAAGTCCCACCAGCAGGCCGTTCACCAGGTCATCCTGGCCCACAAGCACTTTGGCTATTTCCTTTTTCAGGTCCTGGATGAAAATAGAATCCGCTTGTATTTTTTTGCTCAATTGGGATATTTCCGAGTCCATGGTTCGCTCCTTGCCGGCTGGTAGGCGGGTAGGCCAGTAGGCTTAAAGCATACCAGCATACAAGCCTGCCAGCTTCGGCGTAGTTATTCTATTTTGAAGATGGGTTTCATTTCCAACTCGCGCATCTTCTGCTCTTTGTTGGTTTGTATATCCTGGCGGATATGGTTAACGGCTTCAATGGCCTTAAGACGTATTTCTTCGTCGTAATCTTCCATGGCGGGGTTAAGGGCCGTAATGGCTTCTTTGTTGGAAAAAGTGCCTATGGCCTCAACAGCCTTAAGGCGTGTTTCTTTGTCATAGTCGCTCATGGCGCCGGTAATGAGGGCCAGACTCAGTCTGCTCTTGTCTTTGGAGAGCATATCAATAATGCTTTTTTTAACGGAGGCCTCGGTTTCGTTCGCGAACATCCATTTAATTACGCCGGGAATCTGTTCGTCCTGCAGCTGCCAAAGCAGTTCCACGGCGGCGAAACGCACTTTTTCATTCGGATCCTGCGTAAGATTGCGCAGGGTTTTTAAGGTGTTAAGGGAAAATTTCATGGTGTAGGTCGTTTCGGGCGCCGGCGGCAGGGTCTGTTCCTCAATGGCCTGCGCCCGCTCTTTTTTTGTCTGTTCGATCACTTCCTGCTGATGCAGTTCGGTTTTATGCCTGTTGACCAGGTAGTAGATGCCGCCGACGAAGACGAGAAGCATGACGATCCATTTCATAATATTACCTTACAATACAATTTTTTTATTTTCAGTTCAAGCTTTCCTCTAATAAGGGAAACTTCAGCCAGGTCCAGGTCGGCAAGCTTGTTCCAGCTTCCTCCGTCAAGCGGTTCGCTTGAAAAAACGAAGGCGTCTTTTTCCCTACGCCAGGCCAGACGGCCGAATTCCCAGCCGGGAGTGAGCAGCGCGCCGCGATCCCAGCTTTTTGGGCAGTGACACAGTACCCACAGGTTTTTTGAGTCAGCAAGCATTATGTTCATGCCCCTGTAGGGCGCGTTCCTCTGCGGATAGCGTTTTTTGCAGGAGAGCCAGACGGTTGTTATTTCGTCCAGCGCCATTTCAAGGGCTAATTCCGCCGTGCCGTAGGCGTCCAGCATTTTCATTATCTGCCAGAAAAGAACCTCGCTGTCGTTGTTCCCTTTTACAAATCCGGCGTATTTGCCCAGCGCGCTTTTTATCTCATCGGGAATGTAAAGCGTGCCGTTGTGCGCGAATGTGAAACCATTCCCGCAAAAAGGCTGGGAGTTTTTGAGGCCGAGAAGTTTGGAGCGCGCGAGCCCTTTAGGGTTTGAGGCGTCCCGCAGGTGCGCGAGAACGATATCGGCTCCGGAGGCCGCAAGCGCCGCGCGTCTGAAAGCGGCTTTTTCAACGCGGGCAGGCCCCGCGCTTTTAAACGTCAGCGGGTTTGAGCCGGAGCTAAAATAAGCCATGCCCCAGCCGTCGTCCTGGAATCTGCCCTTTACTGCGCCGGCCTGTTTGAACAGAGCTTTTTCCGAATCGCATAAAATATCCGCGCGCCCGGTCGGATTTTCAGTTATAACGGCGGCCATTCTGCACATGATAAAATAGATTAAATCAATTTTGCGGCGGGGTGTCCAACTCTATATCCCGTCTGGTCCATTCGCCGAAGTCAAATGCCGGTGTCTGCGATGCCATTTGCAAGCTGGCGGCGGGGTTAGTATAATTATCTGAGATAAAGTTTTTGCAGCCTGTTTTAAAGGAGAGTCAGACATGGAAGACGAGAATCTGGTTTTTACGCCTCAGGCAAGCCAAATGATAGAGCCGGTTAAACCGCTTCCCCTTCAGGAGGAAGTCCTTGAAGGGCCTCTCCCCGCCGGGTTTAACGAGCGGTTTTTGGCGTATGTTATAGACGCGATCCCTTTTGTGGCGGTTTGTTACGCCTCTTTCAGCCTGCTGATAAAAAAAGGGCTGTTTGTCTATTCCGACTCCGCGCAGTTCAAGTGGAAGCTGTTATGGATACTGGCGTACCTGGTTTACGAAACGACCCTGTCTTCGGGCGGGAGGGCCACTCTCGGGAAGTATATAATGGGTATCAGGGTTAAGGACGCCTCGGGGGAAGACCTCGGGATCTTCAAAGCGTTCCTTCGTTCCCTCGCTTATTTTTTAAGCGCCTTCCTGCTGAATCTGGGGTTTCTGCTGGCTTTGTTTACCCGCAATAAGCGCGCTCTGCACGACTATATTGCCGGCAGCCGGGTGGTAAGCCTGCGGGAGCGCGGGGATATGGCTAATGGAATGATACTTGCCCTTTCCTGGGCACTCATTGCGATTTTTTGCGGGGCCTGGATAAACCAGAGCGTGCTGAAAATGACCCCGTTCGAGAAACGGCAGGTTGTGGCCGCCTATAGGACCGTTTACAAGTTAGGGGTGCTTGAAAAAATCTATCTCAAGGAAAACGGGCATTATACCAACGATCTGAAGCGCCTGGCGGCCCTTACCGGCAATCTTAGCGCGGTGCGCTCCGAGCTGGTAAGAAATCTGGACGAGGGCTCTCTGGTGCTGGCCAGCGACGGCAGAGGTTTCAGCATCACCGCTAAAGCGCGGAACTGGCGCAAGACCGAAGTACAGGTGACTTCCCCCCCCTCTGCGTTCTGAAGCCTTCTACCGCAGATAAAACGCCCCGCCGGTTTGGCGGGGCGTTTTATCTGCGGTTAACCTGATTGTCTTCCCGGATTAATGCGTGCGGTGTCTTTCCGAGCCGCTCTGGCAGACCATACAGTACCTGGCTGAGGGAATGGCTTTTATGCGTTTTTTCTCTATCGCGCGCTTGCAATGCTCGCAGACGCCATAGGTGCCGTTTTCTATTTTTCGCAGCGCGGCTTCTATGTCGCCAAGTTCCCCCATCTCACTGTCTGAAAGCTCAAAAAGGATCTCCTTCTCAAGGCTTTGGGAGGCCTGGTCTATGGAATCCCCCACTTCAGGCTCCGGCAGATCCATTTTTTTCTTGTCCTCCACTGTTTTTGAAACCGAATCTTTCATTTCCTTAAGGCGGGAGGCCAGCTGGTCCATTTCCGTTTTTGACAGGACCTCTTTAACGACGCGTGCTCCCGCGCGGCTGCTTTTTTTAGCCGGGCGGGAGCGACTCCGGCCTGTCACGGGCCTCTTGCTCTTTGCGCGGCTAACAATTTTTTTCGTGTTTTTTCCTGCGGTCTTCTTTGTGGTTTTTTTTGTGTTTTTTTTCATATATGAGCTCCTGGGAAACAGATAACGGTCATTCGTATTATCAACAATACTTCGAAGTAGTGAAAAACACCGGCCTGCGCGCAGTCACGATACGCTTCCAGGCTTTTATTTTGTCCCGGTAATATTTAGGCAGAATGAAAGCGCCGGTTATGGTCAGGCCGTCGCTGTATTTAAGGGGGTGCCTCAATCTTGAACTGATCGCCTTATCCAGTTTATCCGCTTTAAGGTTCTGCGGAGCGGCCGCCGGGGAGTCGGTGCAATATAGCCAGGTCCAGGGCATATCGTATGAGGGTATGAACGCGGTGTAGCTGCCCACGAATCTGAAGAGCTTTCCGAGCGTCCTGTGAAGCGCCGCATGCAGTTCGAACTGAAGCGGGGTTCCGGGGCCCGCCTGGACCGTGAAAATGGCGTCCGGGTTCATTATCCTCTTAAGCGAGCGGTAGAACTCAAGAGTGTAGAGCTGGCAGGCTGGCCCCTTTTCTATAGGGCTCGGCAGATCGGAATAGACCAGGTCAAACTTAAGCTCTGTGCGTTCCACATATTTTTTGGCGTCCTGAACCAGCAGTGTCAGCCTTGGATCCTTGAAGGCTCCCCGGTGCCAGGTCTGGAGGTGTTTGGCGGCGAAGCCGAGTATAGAGTGGTCAATATCGGCCATTACGGCTTTTTCAATTCCGGCGTAGTTAAGTAGTTCTCTTGCCGTGGCGCCTTCCCCCCCGCCAAGTATGAGAGCCGTTTTTGGGGAGCGATGGGCCAGCAGCGCCGGGCAGACCAGCGATTCGTGGTAGAAAGCCTCGTCATACTGGCTTGACTGGGTTTCATGG
Source organism: Elusimicrobiota bacterium (assembly GCA_026388155.1). Lineage (NCBI taxonomy): Bacteria > Pseudomonadati > Elusimicrobiota > Elusimicrobiota bacterium. The sequence goes on along the minus strand of JAPLKI010000014.1, from coordinate 110,880 downwards.
TCAATAACCAGCATTTTCCCGAATGAGGGCGTTCTTATAAGCGTGGCTTTTTGGAAATAAGTTTCCGAGGTTTCAAGTATGGCCTCCGCCTTGTGAGCGTGTAATTCTCCTTTGGTGAAATATTCAACGAACCACCGCCCCCGCGGCAAAATGGATTTTTCCGTTTTTATCCAGTCAAAGTCGGGTTTCGCTTTCTTCATCTTATGCGGCCTATTTCGGCAACAGTCCCCGCTCCATCTTCATGGCGCTGAAGTGGGTGGTCTTGAAACGTTTCTTTAAAACCTTGAAGGCTTCCCAGGGTATTATTTTGGCTCCGCAGGTAAAAAGGTCCACGGAGGCGTAGTTATGCTCGGGCCAGGTATGAATGGCAAAATGCGATTCGGCGATCACCACCACTCCGGAAACGCCGTATGGCGCGAAATGGTGGAAAATAGAGTCTATAATAGTGGCGTTGGCGGCTTTGGCCGCCTCAAGCATTATGGCCTGCACGGTGTCCACCTTTGAGATGGCCTTCTTGTCGCAGCCGTAAAGTTCAATCACCAGATGTTGCCCTAGAGCTTTCATACCGCCGTCCCAGCCTCTAAATACTCGGTTTTTAAGACCATAGAATCTATAAAATTCAGCCTTAGATGTCAACTGCGGAAAAAACTGCGGAAAAAATGTCCCTTAACGCGATTATTTTAAGGGAGCCGTTACGGGAATGGATTTAACAAAACTCTTTTTAAGATGTAGAATATAATTTATGCGCTTCCCGTTGCGGGAAGCAGCCGCAGACGACCGCCCACTCTTCCAACGGACAGCCTCGGCAGCAGTTCCGGCAGTAATAAATAAAACAGAGGCGCAGGGATTTTCTGCATCCGCTTCGTTTTTTCTCTTCGCCTTTTGCGTTTTTAAGGTATAGGCTGAAATGATCCCTTCCATAACCGGCAGCTTCGCGTTCCTGAACGATCCGCTGTCCCTTTTTTTTGTCTTCGTCATCCTTTTGATATCTGCGCCCGCGGCCGTTTATTCCGCCGGGTATCTGAAAGGAGACTACTCCGCAGGCAAAATAAAGACCGCCTGGCTCCTGCTCGCCCTGTTCGTCTTATCGATGCTGGCGGTTGTCAGCGTGTCAAATCTTGTTTTATTCCTGATATTCTGGGAAATAATGTCCCTGGTTTCGTATTTCCTGGTTATTTTTGACTCGGAGCATGAGAAATCAATAAGGGCCGGCACTTTTTATATCGTAATGACGCATTTCGGCACCGCCCTTATTACCGCGGCTTTCCTTATAATGTACCGCTATACGCATTCGTTCGACGCCCTGGCGGTCAAAGAGGCGGCGTATCTTATCCCCGACGGCGTTAAGAGCGCGGTTTTTCTGCTGCTCTTTTTCGGTTTCGGCGCCAAGGCGGGTATAGTGCCGCTGCATATCTGGCTGCCGATGGCGCATCCCCAGGCGCCCAGCCACATCTCAAGCATCATGTCCGGCGTGATGATAAAACTGGGGATCTACGGCATTATAAGATTCGCGGTTTTTACACTGGGGACAGGCCATCCGTGGGAGGGCAGGATGGTGATGGTATTTGCCGCCGTTTCCTGCCTGGCGGGCGTTATTTACGCCCTGATGGAACACGATATTAAAAAACTGCTGGCTTTCCACAGCGTTGAAAATATAGGCATCATTCTGCTGGGCTTGGGCGGTTCCATGATCTTTATGACCATGGACCAGCCGGCGCTTGCGGTTTTTTCCATGGCCGCGGGGCTCTATCACCTGGTGAACCACGCTGTTTTCAAGGGACTCCTGTTTTTGAGCGCGGGATCCGTTTATAAGGCGACCGGCACCCGCAATATGGAAAAAATGGGCGGGCTTATTAAGCTGATGCCGTATACCGCTTTCGCTTTCCTCGCCGGGTCCATGGCTATTTCCGCGCTTCCGCCGTTGAACGGTTTTATAAGCGAATGGCTCACCTTCCAGGCGATTTTCGCCGGAGCTCTTAAGAGCGCCGGCAACGGCGTAATGTTCTGGATGGCGGCGGCCTCGGCGCTTGCGCTTACAAGCGGGCTTGCCGCGGCCTGTTTTGTGAAGGCCTTTTCCGTTACCTTCCTTGCCGCCCCCAGGAGCGCGAAGGCTTCGGAGGCCAAAGAATCGCCTCTGTCAATGACGGCTCCCATGCTTTTTTTGGCGGCGCTTACCCTGATCTTCGGGCTGTCCGCTCCTCAGATCCTGCGGGTTCTGGCCGGGGTAGCGGGCGCAACGCTTGGCGTTCCTACGCAAGGCATGAAATTCTCGGTGCTGAATTACGGCATAACCAACGGTCTGGCGAACGCCGGCGCCGTTTCAGCCTGGTTTGTGCCGGCGGCGCTCGCTTTTTTTGGACTTACGGTGTTCTTCGGGGTCAGGATCATTTACGGGAAACGGCGTTTTTCCGCCGGTCCGACCTGGGGCTGCGGCTACTACGCGCTTGATTCCCGCACTGAATATACTGCGACGGCTTTTTCAAAGCCGTTCAGGATCTTTTTCAGCTTTTTCCTCAGGCCTTACAGAAAAATTGAAAAAGCCACCCATGGCGGCTATCATCTGAAATATTTCAGGTATGAAACCCACACCACGCCGTTTTTCAGGACATTTTTTTATGAACCGGCCGTGTCGGCCTCTTTCCGGCTGGCAAAAACGGTCAGGAAGCTGCAGCCGGGCAGCATTCATCTGTATCTTTCCTATATCTTCGCGACCATAATTCTTCTGCTGATCTTCAGGGGACAATTTTAATATGGAACAAGCGCCGGGCATTATGCAGTTTCTGCTGATCATCGCCGTCGCGCCTTTAGTCAGCGGACTTATCACAAAAATAAAAAACACCGTCAGGATGAGGCGCGGCGCGCCCGTATTGCAGCCCTATAATAATTTTTTCAAGCTTCTGGGGAAAAACGATGAGGTCGTTTCGGAACACGCTTCGTGGCTGTTTCAAATTACCCCGTATGCGGTAATTTCCTCATCGGCGGCGGCTTTGCTGCTGGTACCGCTTTTTGGCGGCGCCGCCGCCGCTGGCGGCATGGGCGATATTGTGGCCGTTATGTTCATACTGGCGCTGGGCAGGTTCTTTATGGCGCTGGCCGGCATGGACGCGGCCGGCGCTTTCGGCGGCATGGGCTCTTCCCGCGAGATGTTCATCTCGAGCCTGGCCGAGCCGGCGGCGCTGGTTTCCTTTTTCGTCCTGGCGTTAAACGCCGGTTCCACCTCCTTTGCCGCCATAACCGGCAACGGGGCTTTCAGCGCCTCTTCGCTGACCGCCGGCTTTTCGCTTTTTATCGTGGCGATAGCCGAGACCTCCAGGATACCCGTGGACAATCAGGAAACTCACCTCGAGCTTACCATGGTGCACGAGGCAATGGCTCTGGAATATTCCGGCCGCGCGCTCGCTCTGATAGAATACGCCTCCCATATAAGGCAGATGGTCTGGTTTTCGCTGATAGCCGCTGTTATTTTTCCCCTGACACGGACGGCGGGGTGCGGCGCGGCGCTTGCGGCGGCCGCGGCTGCGGCTTTTGCCGTTAAAGTGTTCGCGCTTGCCGTCATTATGGCGTTTACGGAAGTTTCAATGGCAAAAATGAGACTGTTCCGGGTGGCGGATCTGCTTATGTTCGCTTTTGTGGCCGCGCTTGCTTCCGCTGTTCTCGCGGCGGGTGGATACTGATATGTGGTCGCATATATTAGCCGTAGGGCTTTTGTTTTCTATATTCCTGATGGCCGGAGCCAAGCGCCTCGGGGCGCTTATACGCGCCTTCAGATTTCAGTCGCTTATGCTGGCGCTTTCAACCGCTTCTTTCGCGCTGCGCTACGGCGATCGGGAACTATGGATCATAACAGCCATGATACTTTTCATTAAAGTATGGCTGATACCCAGGCATCTTAATAAAATAACGGCCGAAATGAGTTCAGGAGAGAACATGGGCCTTGTTCTGAACCCGCCGCTGTCGGTTATTGCGGTAATAGTTTTCTGCTGGCTTATTTACGGTTTTTACGATTCGTTTATAGGCGGAATGTCCGGCGACGCCAGACTGAATTTTTCAATTTCTCTGCTGGCGGTTTTTACCGGTTTTTTCCTTATGGTTTTCCGCCTGAAAGCCCTGGCGCAGATAATAGGGCTTTTGGTGATGGAAAACGGGGTGTTTATGCTGGCTTCGTCTATTTCAAGTGGCATGCCGTTTATAGTCGAAATAGCCGTATTTTTTGACCTGTTCGTGCTTGTGGTAGTAGCGGGAGTTTTCGTTTACCGGATAAAAGGCCTGTTCACCCATATAGACGTGAGCCGGCTGACAAGGCTTAAGGGGTGAAGGACAAGAAGTCAGAATTCAGGAGTCAGTAGTCAGAATTCTGGCTACTGGCTTCTGACTACTGGATTCTGTCTGTCTTAGTCATAACGAAACATGCTGATATATCTCGTATTGCTGATAAATGCCTGCTGCGCGGTTCTTCCCTGGCTTACGCGCCGCCAGGCGGCCATGGGGGCCGTAAACATCGCCGGACACCTGACGGCATTCGTCCTTGTGCTTGTCCAGATAATTTGTTTCGGAGCGCCCGGCAGGCTTGACGGTTTTTTCTGCGCCGACGCCTTAAGCCTTTTTTTTGTCTTCACGATCGCCGTAGTAAACCTGGCCGCGGCCCTTTACTCAAAGGGCTATATAGCGGGCGAAGTAAGCGAAGGCCTGATGGGCGAGAGCAAGGCAAGGCTTTATTATTCCCTTTTCAATATTTTCACATTGAGCATGTTCCTGGTCACGCTGGTGGAAAACCTCGGACTTATGTGGGTCTGCGTTGAAATGACCACGCTCGCCTCGGCGTTCCTGGTGGGTTTTCACACCACTAAAAAAGCCATAGAAGCGGCATGGAAATACGTTATAATCTGCTCGGTGGGCATAGTGCTGGCGCTTGTCGGCGTCATTCTCTTTTATTACGCGCTGAACACCGCCGCCGGAGTAAATAACCTTAACTGGGAAGATATGCTGGCGCACGCGGGCAGCCTCGACCCGCGGGTGGTCAAAACAGCTTTCATTTTCATTCTGGTGGGATACGGCACCAAGGCGGGGCTGGCTCCCATGCACACCTGGCTGCCGGACGCGCACAGCCAGGCGCTTACGCCGATAAGCGCCCTGCTGTCGTGCGTGCTGCTTAAAACCTCGGCATACGCCATTTTAAGGTTTATGGTCATTACCAACAAGGCCGTCGGCGTCTCCTACGCCGCCAACCTGGCGCTTTTATTCGGCATGCTTTCCCTGGGCGTTTCGGCTGCTTTTATCCTGGTCCAGAAAGATATCAAACGGCTGCTCGCTTATCACAGCGTTGAGCATATAGGGATAATCTTCGTAGGCATAGGCATAGGCGGCGCGGCGGGCACGTTTGGCGCGCTCTACCATGTTTTTAATCACGCCGTCACCAAGGCGCTGATGTTCTTCGCGGCCGGCAGCGTGGGCAAAAAATACGGAACGCACGATATGCGCAAGATCAGGGGCGTTATCGCGGCCATGCCTTTTACGGGGATATTTCTGCTGTTCGGGTTTTTCGCGCTCGGCGGCCTTCCGCCTTTTTCAATTTTCATGAGCGAACTGACCATCCTTTCAGGGGCGTTCGTGCAGGGCAGGTACCTGGTCTCAGGTCTTTTTATGTTCTTTCTCGCCGTGATCTTCGGGGCGCTGGTGCATCATTTCAGCGGAGTTCTTTTTGAGAAAAAACCAAAAGAGATGGGCCCCGGGGCGGAGCCTATGGCCACAAAAGCCGCGTTCATGCTGCTGGGCGGTTTTATGCTCGCCCTGGGTCTGGGCGTCCCGGCTTTTATGGCGAAACTGCTGCGCGCGGCCGTGAGCGTTTTAACAGGAGTATGACGTGAAAATAGAAGATATTTTAAAGGAACTTTCTGCCCGGGAAGGGGTAACTCCTGTTTCGATAAAATGGAACGCGCTCGAAGAAGCGCACCTTGAGGTCAGGCCGGAGGATTTTAAAAAGGTCTGTCTTTTCGCGCACCAGAAAACCGGCGCGCCCCTTTCCACGCTGTTCGCCGAAGATGCGCGCGCCGCGCAGAACTGCTTTTTTGTTCGCTGCGTTTTTGCCTCCCGCGCGGAAGGCAGGTGGCTTATGGTGTCGGTCAGGCTTGACGGCCGGTCCCCGGAATTCGATTCGCTGGAGAACGAGATCTTTTCGGCTTCGCTTTTTGAACGGGAAACAAGCGAAATGTTCGGCATAAAGCGGCGGGGAGCTTTTGATCCAAGGCGGCTGCGCCTGCATACGGAAGTATGGCCGGAAGGGTTTTATCCCCTGAGAAAAGATTTTAAGCCGCCGGAAAAATCAGGAGACACCGGCCAAAGCTACGCGTTCCGGCGCGTTGAGGGCGACGGGGTTTTTGAAGTGCCGGTCGGCCCCGTGCACGCGGGAATAATAGCGCCGGGGCATTTCAGGTTCAGCGCGGCGGGCGAGCCTGTTTTGAACCTTGAGATACGGCTCGGCTTCACTCACCGGGGAGTGGAAAAGCTTTTTGAAGGCAAAACCGCGGACGCCGCCCTGGCTTTTTCGGAGCTGGCGGACGGCGAAGCGGCTTTCGCGCACAGCCTGGCTTTCGCCGGGGCCGTTGAGAAGATACGCGGCGTGAAAACGCCGGATGAACACCGGCTGACCAGGGCTATACTGCTTGAACTGGAGAGGCTGTATAATCACGCCGCGGACGCCGGCGGAATAGCCACCGATGTGGGATTTAGCTTCCCGGCGGCCTGCGCCTCGGTGATCAAAGAAAACATACTGGCGCTTAATGAAAAGCTCACCGGGTCGAGGTATCTGAAAAATTTCAACCGCATAGGCGGAGTTTCAAAGCTTCTCACGGCGACCGAACTGGAAGCCATCGGCGCCGCTCTCGCGTCGGCTGAGGAGGATTTCCGCGCCTTAAAAGAGATGCTTTACGGCAGCGTGTCTTTTATGGACCGGGTTGAGGAAACAGGCATATTGCCGCATAAAACCGCTTTGGAACTGGGCGTTTCCGGCCCTGCCGCGCGGGCTTCCGGGATAGCGGCGGATCTCCGGGCTGATTTTTCGCCTCTCCACAAAGGCGCGGGGTTCAAACCCGCGAAGCAGGAGAAAGGCGATGTTCTTGCCCGGCTGAATGTGCGGGTATTTGAATTTGAGGAATCCGTAAGGCTTATAAAGGAATTTTCAGGCATGCTTAAAAAAGGCGGCGGTCCGGAGCCCGCGGCAGGGGACTTCGCAAGCGGTTGCGCGCTCGGCTACGCCGAAGGCTGGCGGGGCCCCGTTCTCTATTGGGTGCGGATCGGAGAAAACGCTCTGGTGGAACGGTGCAAAATAACGGATCCTTCTTTCCTGAACTGGGAAGGGCTCGCCCAGGCGGTGCCCGGTAATATCATCCCCGATTTTCCGCTGTGCAATAAAAGTTTCAACCTGTCGTACCCGGGTAACGACCTATGATGCGCATTTTGTGGAACAGCCTTAAAAAAGGCATCCTTTCAAAAAAAATTGAAAAGGTTTCCGCCTCCCCTCGGTATGAAGAAACCGGTGAAGAGCTGCGCTCGCTGATCATAAAGAAATTCGGCCGTTCGCTGCATATCAGGGAAGTTGACACGGGCTCCTGCGGAGCGTGCGAATCCGAGATAATTTCCGCGACGAACCCGATATACGATATTCAGCGCTTCGGCATTGATTTTGTGGCCTCCCCGCGGCACGCCGACGTCCTGCTTGTCACCGGGCCGGCGGCGAGGAACATGGCGCTGGCGCTTAAGCGCACCTATGAGGCCATGCCCGGGCCTAAATTCGTGATAACCTGCGGAGACTGCGCCCTGAACGGCGGCGCTTTCAAGGATTCTTATTACTGCACCGGCGATATAGGCAGGATAGTGCATGTCGCCGCCCACATACCCGGCTGTCCCCCCCATCCGCTGACGATCCTGGATGCTATACTGCGCCTTATCGGCAGAATTGATTAACCTGTGATTTTCGGTTGGCGTAGTTGGAAGCCCGGTACCGGGGTGGAAGGATATTACTTTAATGAAATTCCCTTCATTTTAGTGAAGATGGAACGGTCTCTGCGCTGGAAAACAGGGCTGCGGAAAGGAAAGTCAAAGGTAATGGAAATTTTATGTGTTGTCCCGAGTTCGCCCATGGGCACGAAGGCGTAGTCAAGCGAGAAGAAATGCAGCGTGGCGCCCACGCCCAGGGTAAGTCCGCTCAAACCGTCGCTCATGCGCTGGGTGTTAAGACCCGCCCGCAGGCACAGGCGGGTCAGTTCGTTCGGCTCGGTAGCCAATTCAGCGCCAAAAAGAAAATTGGTCGCGTTCTGCTTCGCGATCAGCACGTCGGTTGTCAAAAGCATATCGCGGAAGGGGTTTACCGCCGCGCCCAGTTTAAGCGTAAGGGGCAGGGTGTTTGACGCCTGATCGTAGCGCATGCCCTGTCCGAAATTCGATACGGTGATGGCCAGCCGATAGGGGATATCCTTGAAATTATATGTCATTATTCCGATATCTCCGGCATAACTTTTGGCCGATTCAATTATTGTAGAGCGTATGTATTTGAGCGAAACGCCCATGGACACATCCATATCCTTGTCTGAAAATTCAAGAATGGCTTTGCTGTAAGAAAGCGTGTATACCTGGTCTTTCGGGGAAAAGGTCCCGATTCTGCCGCCGTCAACATTGGTATTGTCTATGCTGCCTATATCGGTGAACAGCGCGGATACGCCGATCACATCGCCGTAAGAAAGCCGTTGGGCGTAGGCCGCGTACTGGTAGCTGATATCGGCCACATACTGTGACCGCATAAACACGGCCGAAAGCTTCGGTATCTGCACCAATCCCGCCGGATTCCAGTATATGGCGGAGGCTTCATCGCTTACCGCGGAATAAGCCCCCCCCATCGCGGCGGCTCTTGCGCCAACGGGGAGATTAAGAAAATCGGCGCCGGCGGTCCCCGCCGCTTTAGACGAGAAGTAGTGTTCCGTGGCCAAAGCCCGCGGCGGACAAATCAGGGCAGCCATAACTGCCGTCATCAGCGCCGCCGCTTTCAGTTTCGTTAGGCTTCTCATAGTAAATCCGTCCGTCCGAAGTTCTTCCTTCCCCGAACCTCTGCCTGTTGCCGCAACCTTCCGCGCGTAACCTTTCCCGCTATCTTTCTATCTTTCCACCGCTATTTTCAATATTTTCTTGCCCGCGGTTGAGTCTATAACGGCCAGATATATTCCGCTGGCTACAAGTTCTCCGTGCTTATTTACGCCTTTCCAGATAATGAAGCCGGTAGTTCCGGCTGTTCCCGTCCAAATCTTGTCGCCGGAAAGAGTGTAAATGTTCACCTTGGCTGAAGCCGGCATACTGTCTATTGTCACATACCCGTTGCCCCTGTTGGTATAAAAAGGATTCGGAAAAACCCTCACATTGCTCAAACCTGTGGAGGCGGTGCTCAATATCAGCTGAAAGGTGCCGCCTAAGTGGTACGGAAGTGAGGGTTGGTCTATGGCATGTAAGGGGTCTAAGGTGCTGAAATGGTTTAAGGTGGCGGTTATGGTCCGTAGTCCCGTGTCGATCTGTGTCTCAAGCGGCAGGCATTGGGTCGTAGCCGGGTTATAGCGGGCCACTACCAGCCTGGCGCGGTTATTATTAATGGCGGCTACTCCGTTGGGATCGGTAAGGAGATCGTAAGTCAGCTTAATAGTGACAGGGTTCAGCGGTTGGGCGTTGCCCTGAGAATAAATGGCAAATTCCAGAGCTTTTGAGCCTCCCAGAAGATAGTGACAGGCATCGGTTACATCAGGCCTGGCCGGAAACGACGAAATGGCTATATTGGTGGCCTGCTTGAAAGAGGCGGCGGGTACTGTCAACCATACTTCCCGGCTGGTGGGCAGGAAGCCGTGAATCGTAGTGGCGGCCGAGGGACTGCTGACTCCGGCTATGGAGCCGGAGGGAGCGCCGCCCGGCCCCGGCAGAGTTATGGCATTGGGCACACATTGGGAGCGGGCCGTTACTCCGACGCTGGTACAGCCCAGGCCAACGCCTTCCCCATTGCAGGCCGCTACATCGAGATAATAAGTGGTTGAGGTTAAAAGGCCTGTAAGAGGCAGCGAGGAGGCTGTATAATAATTGGCAAAGGACTTTTCTATGGTCACGGATTGTCCGAAGCCCGCGGTGGAGGACCTTACTTCATAAACTGTTTCCGTAGAGTTATCGACCGTATCCCAGCTTAATACAACGCCATCCATGGAAATTAAAGTCGGCCGGACATTTGACGGGGGCTGGGCCCTTGTGTATTTGTATTTTGGGTCAAAGAACAGCGGAGCGGTCACCTTTCCGTCCCCGTTGTAGGCCAGTACCGCGGCGTAATATTTATAATTCGGCTTCAGGCCGGAGAAAGTGGCCGCGCAGCCGGCTATGCAGTCTGTAACCTGAGTGGTTACTACGGGGCCGATGTCAAAGTTGCTGTTCAGTGACAGTTGCGCGTCGTAGATGGTAGCGCTTGAATTGCCGTTCGTTATCCAGTTGACAGTAAGGCTTCCGGTGCTCACATCGGTGAAAGTGTTCATTCCGTTGGCCGTAGGCGTGACGGCGAGGGTATAGACCCGCCCTGAATAGGACATGGGGCCGTCAAGCCAGGCGGTTGACGTAACCAGCTTTTTCGCCTTTACGGCGACACTGTGAGCGGTATTGGTGAGAAGGTTCTTCTGCGTATAGTAGTTGCCGGAGACAGTGTCGCTTAGAAGCGCGGCGTTTTCAGTGTCAGTTCCCGTGGTGACATCATAAATGCTGTATGAGGTGGCACCGGCGGACTCGTCCCAAGACCAGGTTATCTCCGACATGTTATTAGCGATGCCCTGCAGATTTGCGATGTTGCCCACTGTTATAGTGGAAACCGTCTGGGTATAAAACTTGTTGTCGTAAGCGGTCAGGAAGCCGTCGCCGTTCTTGGCCCGGACCCTGAAATAATAGGTCTTATTAGGGGATAAGGTGTTAATAACGGTAGAAGTGCTCAGGTAATTAATGGAAAACGGGACCGGAGTAGAGATGTTGGCCGCGTACGTGAACGCGGGTTCCGTAGCGGCGTCCGATTCCTGGTAAACTGAAATTTCGTACGGCGTAGCGGCGGAATTCCCGTTCGGGTTCCAGGTGAGCGCCGCGGTTTCAAAACTTGCCCCCGTAACCGTGAGCCCGGTTGGGGCCGCTGCGAGAGTGTAGAAAGTGGCGCTGTGGCTGAGCGGGCCGTCGCCGCCGAAATTATAAGCGGCTATGTTTATCGAAATCTGGGTATTCGGGCTAAGGCCGGTCTGGGTATAGGAGGCAAAGTCGCCATAAGACGCCGTGGAAATAAAGAGATTGTCGGTTGAGGAGTAAAGATTATAGCCGTCCGGGAGAGGAATATTATTCTTGATATCGCCGCTGTTCCATGTCCAGGTTATGGAACTTATGCCGATATCGGAAGTGGAAATGTTGACTGCAAGGCCCGTGGGCCGCGGTTTCGTGATCTGCACCACGCGGCCGTTGGAGTATTGCCCGTTCGCCTCGGCTCTGGCGTAATAATAGCCGTAAGGTATTTCCGCCGCGGTGAGCGGCAGAGTTACCGTTATAGAGGAAAGAGTATTCGCCCAGGAAGGGTTGACCTCGGTCGGGGTAGTGAAGATCTTGTAAATGCCGGTGGTCAGGTCCATCAGGAAACCGCTGGGGGCGTCCATGGCCTGTAAATAGACCCGCGGGTTGCTGAAAGAGGAGCTGGCCGGGCCCGCTCCGCCTCCCGACGCTTCAGTGACGCCATGGAAATTGGCCGCGTCGCTAAGGAGAGTCAGCCTCTGGCCCCTGTCCAGATAGTCCACGACCGCGGCCGTGGAAACCTGCGGATTTCTGTTTCTTGGGGCCATGTCGAATACGTCAGGGTAGGGCGCGAAATAGACCGATTGCACGCCGTTCAGATACTGAGTTCCGTCCCAGCCGCCGATCACGAACACATAGCCGTTGAGGCCCAGAACGGCGGTATGGTTGGCCCTGTTCTGGGCCTCGCCATAGCCTTGCCAGAAGTCAAAATCCGTGTTGAACAGTTCAGCTTCCTTGCGGGTGGCTCCCAGCGTTTCGCCGCCGGTTAAAAGGATTTTCCCTGTAGTAAGCAATGTAGCCCTATGGTTCGCGCGCTCGTGGAGCATATCCCTGTCGGCGGTCGGATCCCAGGGGCCGGTGTATGGAGGACTCAGCAGTTCCGTGGTTGTTCTCGGGCCGTTTCCATTGCTGCCTCCGGTGACCAGAACTTTTCCGTCCTTGAAAAGTGTGGCGGTATGCGAGTACCTTGGGGTGTACATGATCGGCCCGCCGGACCATGTCCTGAGGACGTGATCGAAAATTTCAGTCGTGCGTAACGCCACGCCGTTGACGCCGCCGGTCACAAGCACATTGCCGTTATTCAGCAGGGTGGCCGTATGCTGCGCGCGGCCCTTTGTAAGGCTGCCGACCGTCTGCCACATCGCGGAGGTGGAGATGAATATTTCTGACGCGGCCGAGTATCCGGTATCGGAGGAGCCCCCGGTCACAAGCACATTGCCGTCCGACATCAGGGTGGCGGTGTGATTCTGACGAGGAACCGACATGCTTTGCGTCCGCACCCATCTCTTTGTCTTCGGGTAATACATTTCAGTCGTGGCCACGGCGGCTGTGGAGGCGCCCGTGGTGCCGCCGGTCACAAAAACGGTGCCGTTGGGGAGCAGAGTGGCGGTGTGGCGCGAGCGCCTGGAAAACATACTGCCCGCATAGTTCCAGTTCCCCGTGACGGGGTCGCGCAGCTCGCAGGTATCGGAAGTGATTGTGCCGTCCGAGCCGCCGCAGGTAAGAATAGAGCCGTCCGCAAGCAGGGTGCTGGTGTGATAAGCCCGTTTTTCGTTGAGGGCTTTCTCGTCGGCCCAGCCGCCTGATGTGGTTGTGACTCCCGCCCCGGGGATCGTCACAATAAGCGACTGCGCTGTGGTTGCGGTAAATGTCTTTCCGGCGCAGTTGGTCGTCGGAACCTCGCAGTTCCTTCCGCCGGTTATAAGTTCATCGCCGGCGGGGGTTATCATATATGTGTGGTTGAATCTTGGCGCGTCCGAATCGTAGGCTTCGCTTGTCGTGTCCCAGGTGAAATCGTTTGACTTGAACCCCAGGTTAGTGGAGAAAATCATTTCGCGAACCACGAAACTGGAAGTGTTAATGTCGTATTTTGCGTCAGACAGGTCCACATAGTCGGATGTATAGGTTATGTCCAGACTAAGACCGGAAATATCGTCGTTCGTTATCCCGGCTGGATGTAATCCTGGCGGAGAGTAAGCGGGAGTATTGCTTGCATTGACTGAGGAAGCGAGCAGAATGTAGTTCGTATCCGAGGTCAGGTTGTTTACCGTTCCTGTAATGCCTGTGAAGGGGATACTGACGGTTACCGCCCCGCCGGCGCCTATCGTGGTGCCGGCTGGAATTGTGCCGGTGCCGCTCTTGAGTTTAACGTTATAAACATAACTGAGATCTGATATGGTTCCGGCTTTTATGACGGCCTGACCTGCAATATGAGATGTTATTCCGGGTATAGCGCTATAGTATTTAGAGGAAACATTAAATGTAACGTTCAGTGTGACCGTGCCGGTCAAAGCGCCGCCTTGTCCGGCCTTCACCGAAGCGAAAGAAAATGCTGAAGTTCCACCGTGCGCTATGTCAATTGGAGTGTTGGTCATAGGAGCGAACACGCCGGCGCCGCCGATCGGGTTTGTCAAAGTTACATCAGTTGTGAACTTGCCGGCGTTAATATCAGGGCTTGTAACCCGGCCTATCGGCTGCCCGGCAAGACTAGTGGTGCTGCGTCCGAGGATCGCCTGGAAGGTGGCTACGGAAAAACTCGGCCCCCCCGCGGTTTTTGGGAGGGAAAAAAATATGTCGCCATTAACAACGCGGCCTGAAACGGGGCTGGTCAGGGGTATATCAAGAGGAAATGTTACCTTGCTGCTGTTGACGGAGTCTATTGAAGCCGTGCCGAGGGTGGCTGTAGGTGTTAAACGCAGATACGAGCCCGCTGAGCACGCAGGATTGTTGGGATCAAAAAATGTCGGGACCATATTTCCGTAGCCGCCGTCCACCTTAACCTCGCCGGAAGCGCTAAGCGCGGCTGCGTGGGAACTGGTGCGGTATGGCATTACCGAAGACGAAGCTCCGTTTACAACGCCCCTTCCCGCGGGATCAAAGAACTCGGCGGCGTCCAGGTAGCCGTGGCTGCCGGCATTCTGAGCGGCCTCAGCGTCCGCATTGTCGTAATACCACTTTTCCTCCGTGTCCAGATTGAAAAAGTTGGCTTTATTGTAGCCGCCGGCTATCATCACGTCGCCGTTATCAAGCGGCGTTATGGTGTGAGACGCCCTGCCCTGCAGAAGAGCGGTGACGGGGGTCCACGAGTCATGCACGACATCGTAGATTTCGTTGTCGGGAAGGTAGACGAAGTCTGCCGCTACGGAGTCCCACTGCATGCCTCCGGAAACGAAAACATTCCCGGAGTTGAGGGTGGCGGCCGCATGGTTCATCCTTGCGGCGGCCATGGAAGCGGCTGGCTTAAAATACGGCGCTGCGGTCGCTTTGGTGTCAAAAATTTCGCAGGTGCCGGTTATGCCGCCGGCCAATGTGTAATTGGCGGCAGTCTGTCCGCCGCAAATAAGCACATCTCCGGCGTTAAGGCCTTTGTTTATGAGATTTGCCGTATGTCCGCCGCGCGCATATAACATGTTGCTTCCAACGGGCGACCATACATTGGTCCGGTTGTCCAGGACGTATGCTGTGTTCAAAGGGGTGCCATTGTTGAAGCCGCCCGCAACAAGCACCCGCCCGTCTCCGAGAACGGTGGCTGTGTGCGAGGAACGCTGCGTTATTGCGCCTATCGCCTGGAAAGCTTTTGCCGAGGTAACATATATTTCCGCGCTGCCTGTGGGTGTGTTTCCGGAACCGGTGACCCCGCCTGTCATCAGAAAATTACCGTCCGGCAGAAGAGTGGCGGTGTGGCTGTGCCTGGTGGTGCCAAGCGTTGGAAGCGCGCTGGCATTTAACAATGGGCAAAGCAACAGGGCCGTGATAAGGGAAATGGTTTTTCTGAAACCCATAAAAATATTATAAACTTCCGGTGTTACAAGTTTGTTAAATCTATTTAAAACTTTCCCGCGTTCCGGCCTTTTACCCGCAACTTCGGACGGATTCCGGAAAAAGCGCGGGGCTTACTTTACTTCAACTATCGATTCCCCCACCGCCGCTTTCGGTTTGCCGGCGTCAAGCGTCTTTTTACCGTCCACGGTAAAGTGGTACAGGTAATTGCCGGGCAGGATATAAACCTCCGCTTTCCATACGCCGTTCTTTTTGGCCATCTTCACTTCTTTCCAGCGTGTGAAACTGCCGGAAATGGAAACGGATTTGGCGGAGGCGTGTTTATATTCAAAGTTCATCCTCACCGCTTTCACTTTTTGCGGCTCTTCTTTTGCCGCAGGAGTTTTGGGCTTTTCCGCCGCCGGAGGTTTGGTTTTTTCTTCGGGTTTTGACGCTGGGAATTTTTCTTTAGCCGCGGCCTGAGGCTTTGCCTGGAGCGCTGCGCTGGCCGCGGATTCGGATACTGGCATGGGGACCGGCCTTATCTCAAGCGTGTCCTTGGAAAAATGCAGCAGGAGACGGTTATAAATGATATAACCGCAAAAAACAGCGGCGCAGAAGCTGAGAAACGCGGCGGCGGCCCAGAAAGTTTTAGATTTAGTCATGGTTTTAGTCGTAAATTTGATCATAATATAAAAGCGGCGAATGGCTGATAGCGGAGAAAATAATATTTAAACGCGTTACCTTTGTTGCAGCGATCTGTACTTTCAGCCTTTCCCTTATCCTCCTTAGCCTGCGGCCTGTGACTTGAGACCGGCATCCTGTGACCTAAAACTGGAGCGGGCGATGGGAATCGGACCCACGTCTAAAGCTTGGGAAGCTCTCGTTCTACCATTGAACTACGCCCGCACTTGTCGCACCCTTCGCATACTCACGCTCAGGGTTGATTAGCAACCGGCCTTTAAGCGGTGACGGCCGGTGCTCAACGAGGGGAGCTAAGCTCCCCTTCGTCGTTCGCTTTGCCGCCCTTGGCGGCCCGCTCACTGAACCCCTCTTAAAATGTACCCGTATTCACTAACGAAGGTAATCGCACGGGCTTATATAACATCCCTGCTAGTGGATTATATTATAAAAGGTTTCCGCGCTTATTAAACCCAACAATTGAAATAGCAGCTTTGCCTGCCCTCGCATACACTTTTGTTAATTCTACTTAATACCCAATGCCTTTTCAATTGATTTTGATCACTTGATCAACTTCAGAAATTCCTCGCGCACACGGTTGTCTGTCTGGAACACTCCAAGCATGGAACTGGTAACCGCGCTGGAAGAGGCATTTTTAATCCCGCGCATGGTCATGCACAGGTGCTGGGCCTCTATCACTATGCCAACGCCCTTGGGTTTCAGCTTTTTTTGCAGAGTGTCGGCTATCTGTATGGTCAGGCGTTCCTGCACCTGCAGGCGTCTTGAAAAAGCTTCCACCAGGCGCGGTATTTTTGACAGGCCGATTATTCGCCCGTCAGGTATGTAGGCTAAATGGACTTTGCCGAAAAAAGGCAGCATATGATGTTCACAAAGGGAGTAGAAAGTGATGTCTTTTACTATCACCATTTCACGGTAATCGGCTTTGAAGAAGGCCCCGTTCAAGACCTTGTTTATGTCGGTTGAATAGCCGGAGGTTATTTCGCGTAAAGCCCTGGCCATCCTTGAAGGCGTTTTTTTAAGTCCTTCCCTTGAAGGGTTTTCCCCAAGCTGTTTTAAAATTTCCCGGACAGACATTTCAAGTTTATCTTCCATGAATATAATTTTACTATATGAAAGGGTTGAAAAAATGCAAAATTCAAAATGTAAAGCGTAAAATACGGAAAAGCGGCCGCGTAATGGCGGCCGCTTTTACACGCGCGTTACGGTAAAAAAGCTTATTTTGAGACGATATAGAGCCACTTGCTTGTGGCCGTTAATCTGGCTGAGGAGGACTTCAGGTTTTTAATGTCGGCTGAAAGTTGTTTTATCGCCTGCTGTTCTTCCAGCAGCTGCGTGATATTTTTACCGCGGATTTTTCCGCCCTTTTTTGTGATACTTGAAGAAACGGCATCGCGCATTACTGTTTTTTTGTTTTTAGCGGCAAGGGCGGCCGACAGCAGCCCGACCCTGGACGCTTTCTTATTCATCTTGGCGCTGTAGCTCAGGATGGTTCTGGTATAGGTGGAAAGATTTAATCCCGGCTGGATCCCGGCGAACTGGGTTTTATTCAGGGCCGCCACATTGTCGAGATTGCCTCGTATCATTTTCAGGCTCAGGCTTAAAGCGGAAATATCCTGCGCCGTAAGTTTGGCGTTTGCGGTGTCCAGGGTTTCAATGACTTCATCCAGGTATTCATCCTGGCGCACCAGTTTGAAAAGTATATCTTTAAGCTGCTTTACTTTCTCCTCCTGCGCGGGGACGACAGCCGTCTTGTCAGCGGTTTGAACAGGTTTTTTAGGGATGACCGAGCCGAAAGCAAGAGATACTCCTAAAACCGTCATTATTGCCGCGGCTGCCACGGAATTCAGCTTCATGTTTATAGTATAGCTTTATAAGCCTTTTATAACACGGGTCATGAGTGCAAGCTTGCGGCAACAAATGGCCCATAACATTTTGGGTCTTAAGACCCATAGGAAAAAGCAGTAACCAGTGACCGGTAACCAGTAACCGGTGTTAGTAGAAAAACATATGGGAAAGGTTTCCTGAGGATTATGGGCAAGGCCGGTGGTTTTATTATTTGCGCTTTTACCGGATACTGAATACCGGATACCGGTTACTGCTGCTTATGCTCCTGGCATTTTCCTGAGCGCGCGCAGGGCCTGGTGGCGGTTTTTTATTTTGCCTTCAAACTGCAGGAGCTGCGTTTTTTCAAGTATTTCCCCCACCCGCGGGCCTTCCTTTATTTTCAGCACCCGTATCACATCGTGTCCGTCTATCAGCCGGGCCGTGCGCAGTTTGATGTTCTTTTTGACATAAACCTTGAAAAGCAGGTTCAGCACCTGCAGGAAACGCAGGGTTTTTTTCAGGCCGTTATAGGGCAGGCCGCCGCTTGGGATCGGCAAAGGGTTTTCTTTTATTTTGCCCATAACTTTAACGAGCGTCGGCTGCGTGATGTAACTTGCGTGGTCGGCCCAGGAAAGAGCGAGCAGGGGCACGGTATATTCCCCCATCATCCTGAAAAACCTGAAAATGGCCCTGTCTGAAATTATGGCGTTCGAGGCCAGGTTGCCGGGCCGCAGGTGGCGCCCCACTATATTGGATACCAAACGTGTGTCTTCGCGTGAAAAGCGCAGGTCCGCCATCAGCCGCTCGCACATGAGCGCGCCGTGCTCCTCGTGCCCGAAAAATCTCAGCCGCCCTTTGAAAACAGCCGCCTTCGGGGGCTTTGCTATATCATGGAGGAGGGCGGCAAGCTTCATTACGGCCGGCTTTCTGAAAAATTCCTCTATTTTTTTGTATTCTGGAACGGCCGCCGGCAGGTGCGCAAAAAGATAATCCATCCTTTCCACCACCCGCAGGGTGTGCTTAAGCACCCCGCCTCGGCCGTAATAAATTTCAGCGCAGGTTTCCTGGGGAGCCAGATCCGGAAAGATGGCGGTTAAAAGGCCGGCCTTGTGCATGAGGTCCAGCCAGTAACTGGAGCGCTCATTTTCAAGCAACAGCAATAATTCATCGTGCACCCGCTCCGGCGCCGATTTGTTTATCAGGCGGGCCCGTCGTTTTAATTCATGGAAGGTAGAGGGGGTTATTTTAAAGCCCAGAGCGGCCGCCAGACGGAAGGCCCTGAGCGTCCTTAAAGGGTCCTCTTTGAAAGCTCCGGGGCCCGCCGCCTTCAGTTCTTTTTTTGAGGCGTCGCCAAGTCCGCCAAGGGGGTCGATTATTTTTTTTCTGTCGATGCGCGGCAGGCGCAGGGCGCCGGATCTTTTATCCAGGGCGAATTGCAAAGCGCGCTCAAGCGGCAGAGCCATGGCGTTTACGGTAAAATCCCGTCTTCCAAGGTCGGCGTCAAGGTCCCGTCCCTGAAAAGGCGCTATGTCAAGCTGCAGGAAAGGCGTTTTTCTTGTTTTAAGCCGGTAAACAAGATTCTCCTCGTCCAGCGGAAAGCAGGCCGCGTTCAGTTTGCGGGCGAGTTTCAGCGTTTTTGACCTGAAGTGCGGCCCGGGAGGGACGGCAAGGTCTATATCTTTGAAACTTTTTTTAAGTACGGCGTCCCTGAGCGCGCCGCCGACCAGGTACGCTTCTCCAAAGACGTCAAGTATAATTCCGGACAGCCGCTTCATGCTATTTTTATCTTCATTCTTTTTTCGAGTTCCCTTTTTATAAGCTCGCGCTTCAGCACTTTCTGGAGGGTGTTTTTAGGCAGGGCGGAGACTATTTCAACTTCTTTCGGGCGCTTGTAGGGATCCATGGTGGCTCTTATGTGGGCCATCACCTCGTGTTTGTCTATGGTTATTCCCTGCTTCGGCACCACAAAGCATTTCATGGTTTCGTTGCCGTCCGCAAGCCGCAGCCCTATAACGGCCGATTCCTGTATTTTAGGGTGGTGGTTTATTATCTGTTCAATCTGCGCCGGAAACACTTTAAGACCCTTTATTATCACCATATCTTTCTTGCGGTCGCGGATAAACAGAAAGCCCTCGTTGTCAAGCACGCCGATATCGCCGGTTTTCAGCCAGCCGTCCGCGTTGAAAAGATCTTTGGTGGCTTCAGCGTTATCATGGTAGCCGCTTGTTATATTAGGGCCCTGCACCAGGATTTCGCCTTCTTCCCCATCTTTGAGTTCCCGCCCGGCCTCGTCCACTATTTTCACTTTCACGCCCGGCAGCGGTTTTCCCACCGAGCCGTGTTTGCGCGCGTGCGGCAGGTTCACGCATACCACGGGGCTGGTTTCGGTGAGGCCGTATCCCTCCAAAAGGGGTATGTTGAAGATCTTCTCAAAGGAGTTCTTTATCGCAAGGCTCAAAGGGGCCGCGCCGGAAAGGCAGAAGCGCACTTTACGGAGGCTCCAGTATTTCAGGAAGACCTTCTTGAAACCCCTGGCTTCCCTGGCGAGCACGCTGTAAATTTGCGGCACGGAAACCATTATGGTCACTCCTTCCCTGCCCATGGCCTGCAGCCAGGGTTTAGGCGGAGTGATGTTTTTTATTATCAGCGTTTTCGTGCCCAGCATCAGGGGCAGTATAACATTGGTGGTCCAGGCGAAGGTGTGGAACATCGGCAAAAGGCACATAAAAATATCTTTGGGCAGGGGTTTGAAAGCGTCTATGGCCGCCCTGGCGTTCGAGATAATGTTCGTATGGGTAAGAAGCACGCCTTTCGGGTGGCCGGTGGTGCCGGAGGTGTATAGTATGGAAACCACATCTCCGCCTTCGGCGCAGGGGTTCTGCTTCTGCGGGTGGTAATGCGCGTGTTTAAGGTATGGCCAGAATTCCACCGCGTCTTTTTGGTCCGGGCGGTCCGCGGAAATTATGAATTTAAGGCCCGGCAGCCGGGTTTTTACATTGGCGTAGGTCTTTAAAAATTCATTTTCCGTCACCACGCCTTTGGCGTTTGAATTTTCAAGGACGTATTTTACCTCATCTTCTTTTGAGACCATGAAATTCAGCGGCACGCTCACGGCGCGCAGTTTCCCGAGCGCGAAGTAGGAAATTACAAATTCCGGGGAATTCCGGAGCACTATGGCCACGCGGTCATTTTGACGTATCCCAAGCTGCCAGAACATGTCGGCCGCCCTGTCCACGGCATGCAGGAGTTCCTGGTATGAAAGCCGCGCGTCACCGGTCACAAAAGCGGTAGCGTCCGGTTTTTTGGAGGCCGAGCGCGAGAGCATTGAATAAAGGTCTTTAGCCTGGTTCATGGTAAAACCGCCATAAGCTTTAAGCCGTATGCAGAAAGGCTGCCATAAGCTTTACGCTATAGGCCATACGCTTTTAAAGGAGTTCCTTATACGCCTATGGCTTATGGCCAATAATTGCTGCTGCTTCATCATTATTCCCGTCCGGACTCGTGCACCTGGATGTAGCTGCGGAACACGATCAGTCCCACCGGCGCTATCAGCGCCATGCCGCCCACGATGATCCAGATCATCTGCGAATGGCGCGGGCCGGTCTCCGGGCAGAAGGCGTCCAGCAGGAAGCCGGACATGGAGCCCACGAAGAACTTGGCCACGAAGTACGGCAGCATAGAGAGGGCCAGGTACGAGCCCTCCTGTCCCTTGGGGGCTATGGCCGCCGGGTACTCGTAGAGGCGGGGCGAGTAGAAGGATTCGCCGATGGAGTAGATGAAGGTGAACAGCACGATGGCCACGTAGAGCGGGTGCACCGGGCCGGTGAGGTTCAGCCACCAGGCTATGGCGTGCCCGAACGGCCCGCCGGCCAGGAACTGGTAGTGCATCGGCGGCACCACCATCAGGAAGACGGAAAGGGCCGTGATGAAAGTTCCTATCACCACTACTTTGTAGGCGGTAAAGCGCTGCGTCAGCGCGCCTATCACCGGGGCCAGTATCACCACTATTACCGCGTTCAGCGTGCCGAACAGCTGGCCGAACGGCGCGCCCGCGCCCAGTTCGCGTATGGCGTACTTCGGGAAAGTATAATACATCTGGTAAAGGATGAGCTTGACGAAGACCACAAGCCCGAAGAAAGCCAGGAAACGGTAGAACGTGGGCTGCGTCCAGAGGTTGGAGAAGATCCTGAACCAGTCCTTGAGCGCGTCGCGGCACGCCAGCAGGAACGCTTCGAGGAAAGATTTTTCCGGGTATTTCGGCGTTTCCGGCCTTATCACCACGCCCTCGTCGGTGGCTTCCACGCCGCCGCGCAGCGCGAAGTAGGTGAGCACCAGGTTGGGCAGCGTGAACAGCGCGCCCAGCAGGATGATGGTCTGGTAGGTGCTTATGTGCAGGCCCAGCAGCGGTATGCTGTAGTGGCCGTACTCGCCCAGGCCGTGGCGCACGTTGTCGAAGGTCCAGCCGGCCACGGCGAAGCCCACGTTCATCATGGCGTAGTAGACCGAGAAAGCTATAGAGCGCTGCTTCGTGGTGGTGAAGCGCTTGACGGCGGCCACCATGACCGGCGTCTGCAGCGCCTCGCCCAGCGCCAGCGGGAACAGGCCGAACGGCAGGGCTATCCACCTTACGGCGGCTACCGCCATCACCAGGCGGGCGGCCGCGGCCAGCCCGAAGCCGGTCAGCAGAGACTTGCGTATGCCCACCGCGTCCACCAGCGAGCCCACCATCACGGTGAAGATGGTCAGCGCGGTGGACCAGGCGGCTACCACGAAGCCGGCCGATTTGTCGCCGAAGCCGAGGTCGGAAGAGAGCCACAGCACCAGCGTGGAGTTCACCACGCTGTAGGCCAGGATCGTCATTATCTTCGTGGCGAAGATCAGCCACAGTTCGCGCACCGCGCCTTTCAGAACCATGAACTTCCCGATAAACGACTCGCTTTTTGCCTCAGTCATCGGATCTCCATTGTCCGTTTTGTTTTCGCGTCCTGGTTTTAACGGAAAATCAGCCGCTCACTGAATCCATCATTATGTTGTAAAGCTCTTCAAAGCGCGGGGCCGTTTTTTTAAAAATCTCAAGCACCGCCGGGTCAAAATTGGAGGGCTGTATTCTGTCGTCGCCCCCGGTTATTATTCTGCACGCACCCGGATGGTCGTAGCAGGGTTTGTAAACGCGGGAATTGCGCAGGGCGTCATAGCAGTCGGCGAGCGTTACGATCCTCGCTTCAAGCGGTATCTCCGCGCCTTTGAGCCCGGCCGGGTAGCCTGTTCCGTCGTATTTTTCGTGATGATTGAGCGCGATGCGCTTGCCGAAAGCCAGGTGCGGGTGGTCGCCTATTATCATGGCGCCGAAAGTGGTGTGTTTCTTCATTTCCTCCATTTCCGCGTCGTTAAGGCGGCCCGGTTTTTTAAGTATGTGGCTTGGAATATGCACCTTGCCCACATCGTGCAGGGTAGCCTGAAGGCGTATATCTTCAACGAACTTATCCGTCTGCCCGAGCTCTCTGGCTATGTGGGCCGAAAATTCCCCGACGCGTAAAATATGGTTGCCGGTGTCAAGGTCGTTCGCCTCGGCCGCGCGGGCCAGCGCCATTATCACGTAATTGAAGGCGTCCTCGTATTCCGTGGCGCGCAGTATGTTGGTGATCCTCAGCAGCAGCTCCGCCTGGTCCGCCGGTTTGCGCAGGAATTCCTCGGCGCCCGCTTCCATCCCTTTCAATCTGCTCTCGCGCGAGTCTATCGAGGTCAGCATAATAACCGGTATGTGCCGGGTTTCCGGATCCTGTTTTACTTTCCTGCATACCTCGTAGCCGTTCATCACCGGCATATTAATATCAAGCAGGATAAGGTCGAAGTTTTTTTTTGCCAGTATATCGATGGCCGATTTTCCGTTAAGCGCCGTGGTTACCTCATAACCTTCAGGGGAAAGCAGGGTTTCAATAAGGTCCAGGTTGTAGTCCTCATCGTCCACGACGAGTATGCGGTAGGCTCTTTGCATGGGTAAAATGATTTTAGCAAATTGACTGCGTTGAACTTTTCCGAACGGAACTATATTTTTATAAAGATGTTGCGCCTGTAAAGCAGCCAGAAGAAACCCAGCCAGAGCGCCATGTACGAGAAAGCGAACGCGGCCGAGGCGTTTAAGGGCGAAAGCCAGGTTCCGAAGATATGGTCGCAGATAAATATCCTGAGCTGAACCGGCTCCCCGCCCGGCACGTTCAGTTTGTAGAGCACCAGGAATTTAAGCAGGAATATAGGCAGCATATATGCCGCTATCGCGTTTATGCCGAATATCTCGAACGGTTTTGACCAGGCTTTTATGTCCCTGATCTCTATGAGCCAGTAACAAAGCGCAAGCAGCCACAGGGCCAGCCCGCCCGTATAAAGCACATACGAACTTGTCCAAAGCGCTTTGTTGAGCGGAAAGCTCAGGCTCCACAGCCACCCTGTAATGAACATTAGAGCGCCGGCGCGCATAAGTCCGCGCGTTTTTTTCCCGGCGGTCCTTGCCGACCTGAGCCAAAGGCCGGTAAAGATCCCGAACATTGTGGTGACTAAAGCCGGGATGGTGCTGAGTATCCCTTCCGGGTCATAGACGCCCTGACGGTAGGTGTGGGCACCCAGTACCAAGCGGTCCAGCCAGGAGGCGAGACTCCCTTCTTTTGTGAGTATTCCGGCTCCGTAGCCGGGCACTGGGATCTGTGTCATTACGAGCCAGTAGCCGACTAGCGCGCAGGCAGCTATGGCTATCTGTGCGCGCAGGGTGGTTTTTATGAAGATGAACGAAGCCGCGCAGTAGCAGAGCGCGATCCTCTGCAGAACTCCGAGTATCCTTATGGTGGAGGGGTGATAATTGGGTATGGCGTTCAAGACCATGCCGAGCGCGTAAATAATGAGCGTGCGCTTGAATATCTGCGGAGCCAGGCCCTTGCCGCCGTCGCGCTCCAGGCGTTTTGAAAGGGAGAACACAAGCGAGACGCCCACTATAAAAAGGAAGAACGGGAACACCAGGTCCGTCATGGTGCAGCCGTTCCATTCGGCGTGGTCCAGTTGTTTATAGGCTTCCTGGTTGCCCGGAGTGTTGACGATTATCATGGCGGCTATGGTAATGCCGCGGAACGCGTCCAGCGAAAGCAGGCGGGATTTTTGCGGCGCGGTCGTAATGTTTTCCATTTTATGCTCCGTTTATGTAAATTCTTCCGACGATCGCTGTGGATATCCGCTTTAAGCGGACGGCTTTAATTGCAGGATTCGGGTAAACGAAACTCCGCACAGGGCTGCTGTACGGAGTTTTATTTTCAAAAAAAGAGATTATTTACCTTTTCTGCTTCTGTTTTTCAAATTCCAGCTTCTCTTTTTCAAACTTAAGTTTTTCCTTTTCCAGGTCCAGCTTCTGCTTTTCCAGGTCCAGGTTCTGCCCGTCGTCCGAGGGCGCTGAAACCGCGGGTGCGGTTCTCTCCGAAGGGAGATTGTCCGAAATGAGCCCTATCATCCGGTCGGGCCAGGGATTGTTCATTCCCGGTACGGTGATGCTGACGGTCGGAGTCCCTCCGCCGCCCGAGCCCGCGGTTCCCGCATTGGTCTTCCTGTATTTTTTAGTGGAAGTGTTTTTGGCGGAAGCTCCGCCGCCTGAGCCTGTAATCACTATGGGTGTCTCGGGAAGATTTGTGAAGATGCCGCGGCCCTGAACCATGATCACCCCTTTAGCCTTGTCGGCTTCATAAACCAGCAGCCTTTTGTCCGAGCAGACGCCGGCCACGGCGCTTTTAAACACCGTATTATAATTTTGG
This sequence comes from Elusimicrobiota bacterium, assembly GCA_026388155.1. Lineage (NCBI taxonomy): Bacteria > Pseudomonadati > Elusimicrobiota > Elusimicrobiota bacterium. Next base: position 85,486 of record JAPLKI010000014.1, on the reverse strand, counting down.
GTCGGGTATGACGCCGTGCGCGTGGTAATGCAGCCGCCCAAAAGCGCGGCGGAGAAACCCAGGAACGCAAAAGTTATGAAGTTGTTGTTTCTTTGATTCATAGAATCCTCCCTTAAATGCCGCAGATGGAGCGGAACTTCTTCTGGAACCGTATATGGAAGACCGTGGTCTTTACGCTTGTGCCGCTGCCGTCAGTGCTCTTTGAATTCTGGATCGCGCCTCCAAGGTCTAAACTTATTTTCCGGAACATAATATCAAAGCCCGGCTGAGCCGCGACCGGCATTGACTTGACGCTCGCGGAGGTGCTGCCACTGGCGTAGGAGGATGAATAAGATGTGCCCACCAATCCGCCCAACTCCTGTGAGAAATCAATGTAAGGGATGAATTTTATGTAATCCCCCAGGTTGACGCCTGCCTGGATGCCCGCCTGCCAGCCGTAGAGAAGTGTGCCGACCATTATGCTGGTCGTATATCCCCCCGTTGACATCGACCCCATTATCGAGCTTCCGCTGAGATGGGGGCCGAAGTAGAACGGCAGGCTGAAGTTGTCCTCCTCATCCCCGTAGAGGTCAAAATAGAAATTGGGCTGGAGCCCCAGTCCCGTGCCGAACATCGTCATGTCGCCCCCGCCGCCAAAGTCCCCTTTCCCCAGAATTAACTGGACGTTCCCGCCGAGACTGAAACCTCCGCGGTCCCAGTATTTCACCGCGCGGCTGCCCCCGAAGTTGAGGGCGTTGAACTTGAAGCCCCCCATTTTCATGCCGATGTAGTCAAAGCTGTTGTTGCGCTCCGCGTCGACAGAGCGAAGATTCAGTATGGGAAAAGGCGGAGGCGCGAACTGGAAGGAACCGGACGCTTCTGCCTTTCCGATAAAGGAAAAGACGAGCGCCGCCCCGACAAGCAGCAAAACTTTTTTTCGCATAAATACGCTCCTTAATAATCAAACTGGAAATGTTTGATTTATATTACTATAAAATGGTCAAATAGCACAATGACACGGAGGAATTATGCGCAATATGTACCATATTCTTTTCATCTTTTCTGCGGTTTTGGCCGGCTGCGCCGAAACAGCGCCTATCGTGCGGCATGCGACTCCTTTTCCGTCCACAATAGCTCTGCTGCCGCTCTCTAACCAGTCTCTGGATCTGCGGGCGCCGGAACTTCTTCGCGAGCTTTTGGACACCTATCTCTCCGCGGCCAACTTCAACCTGACCGACATAAAGGAGGCGGATGAGAAGCTTCAGGGCATCGGCATTTCGGAAGGCGGCCAACTGGACTCCGCGGCGCCGCGCAAGCTGGCGGAGCTGCTTGGGGCCGACGCGCTGCTTTACGGCGACATAGAGACCTTCAATAACGCGAACATCGGAGTATATGCCGGGCGCACGGTCAAAGTGAGGCTTTGGCTTGTGGACCCTAAAACCAGAACGACGCTGTGGGAAACCGAGAAGAGTAAAGCCAATTCCCAGATCGGCCTCTCAAAAGGGGCCGCCGAGGAGATCTTGGCGAAGGGTTATGCGAATAAGGCCGTGGAAAATATTATGGACAATCCCTTACGGCCCGAATCTGAAGATGTAGTCCGTCTGCTGGTGCGGGAGCTGGGCAAGGCCCGGCGGGACTGGTAAGCGGCGCAGCGCGCCGCAAATCTTAATCTGTGAATTTGCGGGTTCGGGGGCCTGTCGGCGGATTTGTCCGAGGGGGTCGGGTCCTCCAGCGCGTCGGCCCTTATCCTCGGCCTCCCCTGACTGCAAGCCCAAGTCGGCCTCCGGAAAACCCCCTCAGACAAACCCGCCGCCACCCCTCCAAGGAATCGCTTTTTACAAAATATAATGTGGTTGTCCCCACCCGAACTTCAGCTTGAATACCCCGCCCTTTGTTAATTGTTTGCAATCCTTATTGCAGTTCCTGGATCACGCTTACCGCTTCTTTGATATCTTTTAAATTCTCCGCCCTGACAAGATAGACGCAGTCTCCCATAGCCCTTGCGAGCACTTCCGGCAGTTCTTCGTGATGGATTATCATGTGGCCGAACCTGCTCATTACTTCCTCGTGGGAATATTTGTAGTTCAACCGGTATTTGCGGCCGATATGGCAGCAATGATATTTCCTTCTATAATCAAGCTCCACCGTCCCTTCGGCCATTACGCGCGCCCATACCGCGTATAGGTCAATGTCACAGGCGTAATTGAACATGTCCATGGTAAAACCGCCGGGAGGGCGGATATTCACTTCCAGGGCGCAAAGAGTTCCGTCTTTTTTCCGGAAAAACTCAAAATGAAAGAACCTCTCCGTGACTCTGAACCCGGCCGCCAGTTTTCTGCCCGCTTTTTCCAGGTCCTCGGGAATTTCCCGCGCGGAATAATAATAAATGTGCGAATCAGCAAGCACGGATTCCATCACGCCTTCCCCGTAAGCATGCGAAGTGCGGAAAATTATTTTCCCCTGCCGGTCCGTGAGCCCGTCAAAAGTGATTATATCCCCCTCTATGAATTCTTCCGCGATAAACTCCCGGTCGGGTTTGCCGGCAAAAAAATCGTCCACCTGCGCGGCGCAGCCAAGCTTGTAGGTAAACTCCGCGCCCATGCCGTTGTCGGGTTTTACGATAATAGGGAAGTCCACTTCCGCCGCGAACGCGTGCGCCTCGGCCGGACTGTTCACGATCCTGCCCCTGGCGTGGGGTATGCCGCAAGCCGCGAAGATCTGCTTCATCCTGGATTTTTTCCGGATGTCCGAGATGGTGTCGTTTTGGACGCCGAAGATGCCGAATTCCGTGCGGAGCCGGGCTTCGGTTTCCAGCCAGTATTCGTTGAGGGAATCTATCCTGTCTATCGTTCCGAATCGTTCCGTGAAAAACCGGCAGGCGCCGGCAAGTTCGCCGTAATTATGCATGTCGCCCACTTTGTAGTACCACGCGAGCGCCTGGCGCAGTTCCGGGCGAAGTTCACCGAACTCCGACTCGCCGATACCCAATACTGTAAGCCCCGCGGCCTTAAGACTCCGGCAGAAAAAATAATAGTTAGGCGGGAAGGCCGGGGACAGAAAAACAAAATTCATATTTACAATTTTAGCATACTCCGCAATTCCACGCCGAAATTTCGTATTATTGTTTTAACGACAATGGCTCTATATGCAGGTTAATTACCATAAATTCTTCAGCGCCAGGCTGGGACAGAATTTTGAATTCAAGGCTTACGGAACCGCCGGCAAGCCCGTGATGGTTTTTCCCACTTCCTGCGGAAGGTTTTTTGATTACGCCGAGCGCGGCATGATAGAGGCGATGGCGGAATTTATTGAAAGGGGCGAGATAATAGTCTTTACCGTGGATGGGCGCGATTGGGAATCGTGGTATAAACCCGTCCAGGACAAATGGATCGGGATAAGACACAGCCAGTACGAAGACTGCATAATAGAGGAAGTCATTCCTTTTATATCCCGAACTTACAACACGGACGAAAAATTCCTGGCGACAGGCAACAGCATGGGGGCTTTTCACGCGGCCAATTTCTTTCTTAAATTCCCGCGCTGCTTTGACTGCGCCGTGTGTCTCAGCGGAATTTATACCCTGAGAAGCGAGCTTCACGGATATTACGACACCGGCATATATTTCAACGAGCCGCTGAGTTATATGCCGGGGCTGAAAGACGAAAATATACTTTCAAAACTCCGTGAAGGCTACATTGTAATAACGCACGGGTACGGGGCGTGGGAGATCTTTAACGACCAGGCAAAAGAATTGTCCAGGATACTTAAAGACAAAAATATCCCCTGCTGGTACGATCCATGGGGAGAGCGGTGGCCTCATGACTGGGAGACCTGGCTCGCCCAGATAAAAAAGTACATGGCCGACTTTAAAGCCGGGGTGCTTTTTAAAGAAGGAACGCTCAAATTAACCGGCCCGGACAGGAGAATTAACAAAATCGAGTATAAGAGAGAAGTTTAAAATCACAATACAAAATAGCAAGAAGCCCCCACACCTGACGCCGGTGTGGGGGTTTCTTGTTGTATTACTGAAGTTATGGGGGCGGAAGAGAGTAAAAAACTTCAGCTCTTCAGCGCTGGCGCACTTACGCAGGTATTGGCGGGACCGGAATAACCGGTTTTTTCCCCTCCACGGTTCCCATCCTGGTAGTAAATACCGCGCCCAGTCCTAAAACCACGCCGAACGCGATTATTATGAAGCCGGCAAGGAATAATATCGTTCCGAATACAGGGATAACATGCCCGACTATGAGCAGTCCGGCCATGAGCACATAACCCATGACTACCTTGCCTATAAGCCCCTGCGGACCGGGTTTTTTTATGCCCTCAAAAAACCGCTTTTCCAGCACAGCGCTGAAGGCGCAGACGCCAAGTATTTTGGCGGCGACAAGCAATATAAGGGCGAGAGGTATCAGAGGGATCCCCATAATTGACACTAACATACAAATGAGCGCCGGGAAAAGAGCCATTATTATAAGGGTCCCTATGCCCGCGGATTTCCAGAAATTTCCGGTTATCTCGTCCGCGACCATTTCCACATTTTTCGGAAAAAATACCGCGGGCAGTATCAGCAGAACTATTCCGGCGAGGAGCATGGAGAGTATCGCCATTAAACCCAGTCCTATCAGCCCGCCCGCGAGCCATGGCAGAAGCCCGTTTCCGCGCGGTTCACTCATCCTTGCCAACCGGGCCACGTGCCGGAGTACTCCGAGGTCCACGGAATTAATCGCGCCTTTAAAAGCGACTTTATCTCCCTTTTCAACGTGACCTCCGACGGATGAAATATCCCCGGTGACGGCAGCGGTGCCTTTGAGCACCATATTGGAGCCTATCGCGGAGACATCGCCTTCCACGGTCCCGCTGATCTCCACCGCGGCGCCCAGAGAAAGCACATCGCCTTTGACAAGACCGGATATGGTTACCGGGCCTCCCATTGTAACGATATCTCCGGCCTCGCGGCCCCTGATAGTAACCGGCCCTCCGAAGGAAACGCAGTCGCCTTCCAGAACCCCGTCCACGGTTACGGATTTGTCCGTGACTATGTCCTCCCGCAGCGTCTCTCCCTTGGCGATCACCACATCCGTATGGCGGATGTCGTCAGGTTTTGAGTGCAGCGACCATTTGGCATGTCCCGCGGGCACCAGCGAAACCACCGCCAGACAGGCCGTAAACAGTGAAGTCTTAAGTGTTCTTGTTTTCATTTTTCCTCTCCTTATTGATGATGCGACTTTATAGAAGCTGACGGCTTTGAAACAGCCGTTATTGCTATTGCGGCCAAAATAGAAGATGCGGCCAGATGAGGCAGAATATTGACCTTTCCAGCAAAGAATGAAATTATTCCAACGGCTTTTGACAGGGCCGACATGATCTGCGAACCTGCCAGCCATGATTTCAGGGCGTAAAACTTGAGCATGGATAAAAGGGCTTGGGGCTTTAGGCATAAGAGAAATATATCCGCGGCGTGAGCGAAAAGCAGCCTTATCAGGAGAAAACATGTTACGGCCAGCCAGCACGCGGCGATAACCGCGATCGTCTTTTCAAACGCAAGCGCCCAGTTGAAAGCCGGCCGGACTTCTAACCCCAGCGCTTTCATCACATTGGAGTTAAACCGTGCCGAGGGGCTGTAACTGGGAAGTGAAGCCAGGGCTTCTTTCAGATCCAGGTCTTCGCTTGTGGGTTCCATGTTTTTGCCGTCCATTAAAGAATACGGATAATGCCCTGAAAAAGTTTCATCTGTTTAGGGCTCACTGATTCAGTGAGCCTGATTACAGCGATAAAAAACAGATGACGGCGATAAGTAAGGGTGCTCTAATTGTTTATTATCTCTGTGTCGTATCGTCGTAATCGGTCTGCTATCGTTGTAATCTCTTCCTTATAAGAGCTTTCGCCCTGAACAGCCTGACCTTAACCGTTCCTTCCGGGATCTGGAGTATTTCCGCTATCTGCTTTATCGGCAGGTCCTCACGGAATTGCAGCAGCAGGACTTCGCTGTAAAGCGGCGGCAGCGCAGCCAGCAGTTTTTCGGCCTCTTCCTGCTGGAGTTTTAATTCGACTGTTTTATGGGTTGAATCCGGCCCGTCCGCTATATCCGGCGTGTTTTCATCGTCTATAGAAAGTGTCTGCGGCTTTTTGGCCCGCAGGAAATCCACACAGGTGTTGTGCGCTATCCTGAAAAGCCATGTTATAAAAGGATATGAGGAGTTGTAGGAATTTAAATTGCGGAAAGCCTTAATGAACGTATCCTGCGCCAGATCTTCGGCGTCCTCCGGATTTCTTATCAGCCGGAAAATAAAGCTGAATATTTGTTTTTTATAGCGGTCCAGCAGCACCTCAAACGCCCCGGAGTCGTTTGCCAGGCAGCGCTGTATCAGCGGAATGTCCGTATTTTCCATGTTCCTCTACTTAATAATACGAAAAAACCGGTGTTTAAGTTTCAATTCACGATTTTTCCGGGAAAAGCCGGATACTTTTTACTCAAAAATCGCGTAGCGTTTTATCTTTTCCGCTCTTACGCCTTTTATCCCCAGCTCTCCGATATGCGCGACCCTGCCCGCGCGCCGCATCTTCAAAATATCGGCAACCGCCTTTGGCCCGAACCCCGGAACTTTTAAAAGGGTTTCGCGTTCCGCCTTATTGACATTAACCGGATACAATTCCGGATGCGCGTCCGCCCAGGCCTGTTTGGGATCGCGGTCAAGGCTCAGGTTGCCGGCGGTGTTGAAAATAATATCGCTTCCGTTAAAACCATACCGCCTCATCAGGAAATCCGCCTGATAAAGCCGGTGCTCCCTGAGGAAGGCCTGCGCCGGAGCGCCCGGGCCCGCCCCGCATTCCGGCCAGTCCGGAAAAAGCGCGGGGTTGGCCTCGCACTTCGGCCCTTCTGTAAAAAATGCCGGGCCGGACTGTTCGCCGGGTATTTCGGGGCGGCCGAGGCCTTTCTGGTAGGCGGAGAAATAAACGCGCTGGAATTTCAGTTGGTTATAAATGCCGGACATATACCTTACTATCTCCGAATCGGTTTCATCCGACGCGCCGACTATGAACTGGGTGGTGCATTTAACTTTTGAAAAGCGTTCGTTTTTTTTCGCCAGCCGTGCCATGAATTTCATCGGGTGGATTATGTCCCGTTCGTAATCCTTTTTAACGGAAAGCCGCTCAAATCGGTTTTTACCCGGCGCTTCGATGTTCAAAGACACAGCGCCGGCAAGCGCGAAAGATTCCTCTATAGCCGCCTCCGACGCGCCTGGGATTATCTTCAGATGTATGTAGCCCCTGAACCCGTGTTTGTGCCTGAGAATACGCGCCACCGCGTTAATCCTCTCCATTGTGTTGTCCGGAGTGCCGGTCACGCCGGAAGAGAGGAACAGCCCGGACGCTTTGCCCTTTCTGAAGTAGTTAATAAAGGTTTCTGCCGTTTCCTCCGGCTCAAGCGCGCAGCGGCGTGCGTTTGTTTCCGCGCGCAGGGGGCAGTATTTGCAGTCGTTGGCGCAGGCGTTTGAAAGCAGGGTTTTAAATAATACCGTATACCTTCCGTTCCCAAGCGCCACCGGGTAAAGCCACCGGCCGTCAGGCCCGCGGCGCCTGTGCTCCTCCTTTCCGCCGCCGCAGGCACAGGCTAGGTCGTAGCGCGCGTCGCCGGAAAGAATTTTCAGCTTTTCAGTTGTGTCCATAATGCTTAGTATAGCAGACGACCGCGACAAGGGTGTGTCGCGTTGGTTCAGGGTTATTTGTCGCAAACTTGGGGATTTTGGGCTAATCGACCGTTATGGATTTGCTGACATTTTTCGGCGAGTCGGGATGCACGCCGTGGTCCCGTATCTCAAGCCGGTCGAGAAATTTCATTTTTCTTACGCTCATCTCGAAGGCAAGAAGCTGCAGTACCACCGAACTTGTGAAAAAAACAAGCAGGTCATCGCCCGTCCTGGGAAGGACGATGTATCCAGATCTGTAGGTTTTCGAGTACATGGAGGGGACGCTTTTCTCTGCGGTGTCCCGCAGGATCCTGTTTTCCTCGGCTATCACATAGATATTCGCGCCCCGTATCTTATGCGTATTGATCTGGGAAATAGTAAGGTTGATATCCCTGGAATTCGGTCCGGTGACAAAGATAAGGGGATAATTAGTGTACATGCTCTCGAAAAAATTATGCTCCCTGAAGATGCCGGTGAATATCCCGGATTCTTCACTGGAAAGGCCTTCCGGTTTAATGTCGAAAAAAGCGTAGTCGGACACGGCGCGGAAAATCCTGTACAGGCTTTCCGCCGGTAAATTTTTTCCGGCTTTCCGGCTTATGGCGTATTTGATAGTGTCCGAAAATTTGTTCACAAGCCCGCCGACGCCTTCCATCCCGAAGATAGTGTTCACGCCGAGTATCGTGTTGGGTCCGTGCTTGAACTCCGGGGCTTCAAAACCTTCCGTGTGGTTCAAAACCACTTCGCGGACCTTGAGCGCCCCTTCCCTGGCTATCCCCTGCATTCCGGTGGCCAGTATATGTATGCTCGGCTCAAGGAACAGGTCAAGGCTGGCCTGCCGGACCGAGTCACGGCAGTTCTTTATCGCTGCGCCGATCAGTTCCGGAATAAGGTAAATGTTCCGCCTGTGTTTTTCAAGGTTTTCTTTTGAAATCGATCTTATTCTTTCCTTTAAAAAGTGCCCGGCCAGATAGACGGCCAGGATATAAAGTACCAGAAGCTGATTGATGAAGCTTTTTGTGGCGGGTACCGCTATTTCAGGGCCGCAGTGCAGCGGGATAAAAATGTCCGACTTTTCAAGGGCGATAGTGGAATTGACATTGTTCACGATATTGATATGGACTACTTTTTTGCCCGCTTCTTTCACCTGGTTGAAAATATCTATCAGGTCTTTTGTCTCCCCGCTCTGGCTTATGCCGATGAGAATGTCGCCGTTCTCAACCGCCTCCAGGCATTGCGACCTGAAATCCCCCGGCAGATAGGCCGTAATGTTGACGCCGGCTATCTTGTTGAAAAAAACCGAAGCGCATTTCGCGGCGTTATATGAAGTCCCGCAGGCCACAAAATAGGCCGTGTTGCCGCTTTTGTAACATGCGGTTAGCCGTCTCACAAAAGCGTCGACCCTTATCCCGGCGTCTTCTATCTCTTCCAGCATAAAAAGCGCGTCGGCGAACTTGATCGCCGGGTTGTTTTTCTCCGGGCCGAGAACGCCGCGCAGCTCCTCAAAAAAATCTGCGAGATAAGATTCAAAAGGAAGCGTGCTTAGGGAGGGACGGCAGTCCCGGACAAAAGCCGGAACTTTTTCAGTCGCCTTTGATCTCAGGAATCCGGCCACTTCCGTTTTGAGTTCCGAAACTTGCGTTATGGAGGCCAGCCTGAGTATTTCTGCTTTGAGCTCCTTAACCAGTTCAGGGTACTTAGCGGTCACTTTCCGGGTGAGAGCGATCAGGGGCGACTTGTCGGCAAAATATTTTATAACTTTTCCGGCGGCGTCAACTTCGCCCGCGATTTCCTGTTCCATGAAATATTTAAACGGCTTTTTCAGTTCTGCTTCCTCCACTTTCAGGTGGCTTCTGGTCGTATCTTTTTTGATGCTCTCTCCGGTTTTAATGTTATAAAAATCGGCTTTTTCATGCGTGTAAAGCGCGAACTCGTCCTCTTTTATCGGATAAAGTGTTTTTGTCATCGAAAGAACGCTGGCCAGGTCCGACGAAGCGATAACAAAACCGCCCTGCCCGTCATGCGTCCCCTCGCCCATATAAAGGCTGCTGCCGGCCTTAATGCAGGCCATAAGCTCGGTGACAGGGTCTACGACCACGGCGGCAAAGGAGCCCGTTGTTTTTTTAGCGGCTTTAATTATCGCGGCCTTAAAAGCCGCGTATCTTTGTTCTTTGTTCTTGCTGTCTTTGAGTTTTTTTAGCTCGATGGCGAAAAAGTGTTCAATAGTGTGAACAAGCATTTCCCCGTCGTTATCGCTTTTCACGTCATGACCGCGGCTGACAAGCCATTCTTTCAGCTGGTCGCAATTGGTGATGTTGCCGTTGTGAGCGCCGTATATATGTGTGTGGCAGCGTACATCATGGGGCTGGGCGTTTTCTTTCGTCACCATTCCGAACGTGGCCCAGCGCACCTGGCCGCAGAACAGTTTGCCGGCCAGCTTGTCAATTCCCAGTTTTTTCGTGATTATCGTGGGAGCGCCTACATCCTTCTTCAACACAATATTCCCGGCGGAATCCTGTATAAGCGCGCCGGTGGAATCGTAGCCGCGGTATTCAAGCATTCTTAAAAGCCTGGAGGCGACAGCGCCCAGATCCTTCCTGTCTTTTTCGCAGCGCAGACCTATCACACCGCACATAAAATCACCTCATTATTTAACGGGAGTTTACTTTATGTTCTCCGCCGCCACTGGAAGAGAGAAACAAAAACAGGCGTTTTTGCCTGGCTCACTTGTAACTTCCAGCGAGCTGCCGTGCAGCAGCAGCATGTCGTTGCAGATCTTAAGCCCAAGCCCGAAGCCCTCGGCGGCGGCCTGGCCTTCCCCGGTCCTGAAAAATTCAGTCTTTATCTTCTCTATATCGGCGGCGGCGATGCCGCGGCCGGAATTCTCTATGCAAAAATTTATGTGGCCGGCTTTTTGGGCGTCAGGCGCCAGCCGGACCGCTATCCTGCCGCTTTCCGGAGTGTATTTGACGGCATTGCCCATCAGGTTGGAGATCACCAGCGCCAGCGCTTCATGGTCGGCGTCCACCACGCCCGGTCCCTCGGGCATGTCGAGCGAAAAAGAAATCTTCTTCCTGCGCATCAGCTCTTCCATGGCCGACACTAAGCTGGCCACCAGATCGCGCAGCGCCAGCGGCTTCTTTTCTATCTTAAACCGGCCGGCTTCCATTCTGGCCTCGTTCAGGATGTTCTTTACGTAGAGCTTCAGAGAATTCCGTTGATAGCCGAGGGTCCGGTACAGGCCTGCGCGTGAAGCGTCGCTTTTTTCTGGCTCGGATTCCTCCAGCAGGTAAATGACGGCGTCGATGACCGTGAGCGCGTTGTTGAATTCATGGCTGACGGTGTGCACCATGGCCGATTTTAACGCGGCGGCTTTTTGCTCCTTGCGGACCAGCGACCTTATCTCAAACAGCAGCCCCATGGCGCCCAGCGCCGCCAGGAAAATAAGCAGCAGATCGCGCGTGGTGTCGGCCAGGCGGTATTTCATGGTTTCGCTGTTGATAGCCACTGCGACGGTGCCAAGCCGTCTGTTTCCCACGAGTATAGGCTCGGAAAAATAAAAATAATTCAGGCCGTCATCGCCCTTGAAATTCTGCGTCAGCGGAATCTTGGAGTTCCTTGCCGCGTCCCCCTCGCGGCTCGCGTCTATACTCCCTATCTTGTCGGGGTCGGAGTGTGAACGTACTCTGCCGGCGCTGTCGGACACCAAGGCGTATTTTATGACCTTGTCCAGCATCATGGTGTTCACGAGGAAGTGCAGCGAGAACAGGTCTTCTTTCGGGAACATGGCCGTGCCGGCCCTCCTTGAGAATATTTCGGAGCGCAGGCGCATATCTTTGAAGACGGAGTTTCTGGCGTCCTTGAGTATGAGGTCGGCGGTACCCAGTATAACCAGGAACACCAGCGCGGAAAAAACGAGGGAGATGTTTATTGCTATCTCCCTGAACCTGTTGATTTTCATGGTATTTGGGTTATGCGGAGGAAGTTTACCTGCTCCCGGAGACGCTCCTTATCTTTTCCCGCAGTTCCATGGCTTGTTGATAGGAGGGGTGTATTGCGGAGATCTCGTCAAGATACTTCAGCGCCGCGCCCATGTTGTTGTTGCTGTAGGCGCCGACCGCTTTGTAATACAGGCTATCCACTTTTTGCGCGTCCTCCGGAGAAAGCTTCACTACCACAACCTCTTTTTTGGCCGGCGCCGCCTCTTTTTGGTCCGGCACTGCGGGCGGCGGGATTTTTCGTTTCGGCAGGGCGCAGGCGCAAAAAAGGGCCGCTGCGAGAACTGGTAATAGATATTTATTGTGGCGCATAATGATTGTTCATATCTTACCTAATTTTCACGCCTGCCCTTTATTCTATACCGCGGGGATCATTTCACACCGCGTTCCAGCAGTGCGTGCCAGAAACCGTTCGGGGCTTCCGTCAGGGAAAGGACCATAAAATCCTTTCCGAAAAGAGCCGGAAAGTCTTTTTTGGAAAAACAGCGGCGGTAAGCCCCCCGCGCTATGTGCCAGTCCCGATTTGTTCCCTTAAAGAATCGGAAACGGGGGCTGAATACCGAAAGTATAAGAAATCCCCCCGGTTTCAGTGCCCGCAGGATGGACCGCTTGTACGCCGGCCAGTCGGTCTTACGCTGGTGGTGGAGACAGCCGAAATCAAGAATAATATCGAAACTTCCCCGGGCGAACGGCAGCGCGAGCGCGTCAGCCTTCAAAAAACGCAAGCCGGTAACCCCGGCAGCGCGCGCTTTGGCCTTTGCCCGTTTCAGGGCGCCCGGCTCGGTGTCTACGGCGATCACGCGCAATCCCAGACGCGCGGCGGCGACGGCGTGCCTGCCCTCGCCGCAGCCCAGGTCCAGAAGCGCCGCTCCGGGCAGTTTTTTGCGGAGCCGGCCAAGGTAGCGGAGCGCGTAAGGGCTGGGCTCCGCTTCCCAGCCGTGCAGGCCCGAGCGGTAAGCCTCCCGGAAATAATTTTTATTGGCTTTGACCGCTGATATCATTTGATTCTCTGTATCGAAAATGCAGACGCTGCCATGTTGTGAATATTTCCAACGAAACAATAAAAGGAGCCGGCGAATTTTCCGCACGCTCCTTTTGAGGGTTTACGGCCGGGGTCTGGAGCAAATCCCAATGCCTACGCAGGTGCCGTATCAGGGCCTATGGCTTTCAGACGGCCTATCATTAGGGACGGCGAGGACCGTTCAAGCCGTCCGCCTAAGGCGGACGGCGCGTTCCGGAGCCGGCGGAAGACCCCGGTCGTCTTCGCCAAACCCGGTCCCGGCCGTCTGAGGGACACCGTCCCCGATACGGCACCTACGCAAGTATTGGAGCGCGCGGGAAATTTGTCGGCTCCCTTAAGGAGTAGCCAAATTCGCAGTCCAACGAAATAAACTAAACAACCGCTTTCCTGTGTTTCTTCCTGGCCACAAGGTAGAGCGCCAGGGCTATGCACAGGTAGAGAACGGTGGAGAGAACGGCTTCAAAAGTAAAGGAGCCCGCGTTCGGGTCACGGAGCATCAGGGGCTTGTCCCATTTAAGCACAGTAACGATGGCGAGACCTATCCCCATCAGCGCGTCGCCCGCTATCAGACCCGACGAGAACAGCGAACCCGGGTCGTGCTCCTCGTCCGGCGCGCCGCCAGCGTGCCTGGAAACTATGTATGCTATGTACCCGCCCAGAAGTATCATGGGCCAGTTGGTTATCTGCAGATAAAGCCCGATGGCAAAGGCCAAAGCCGAAATGCCGCACAGCTCGCAGATAAGCCCTATCGCCCCGCCAAGCCCGAGTAAAAGCCAGGGCAGATTCCCCCCGGTAGCGCCTTCCACAAGCTTGGCCATTAATTGCGCCTGGGGAGCTTCAAGGGCGTTCGGGTGCGCTGCCGTGGGCGCGCCAAAGCCGTAAGCCCAGTAAAGGATAAGCAGAACAAAACCCGAACGCACGGCCGACACCAGGGTGCCGGCCACCTGCGCCAACTGAACCTTCCAGGGCGTTGCGCCTATGAGCGCCGCGGTTTTAAGGTCCTGCGACAAGTCACCCGAAACAGAGATAGCGATGCACACCACCGCGCCCGCCATGATAGCCGCCACCTTTGCCGTTTCCTTATTATGTCCCATGAAGACGAACAGCAGGGTCAGTGATAAAAGCGCCGTTATAGTCATGCCGGATACAGGCTGGTTGGTGCTGCCGATAAGCCCCACCATCCGCGCGCTGACCGCCGTAAAGAACATTGAGAAGATAACAACTATCAGGGCTTCCCAGAAAGTCAGGTCAAAAAGCGGCACCAGCCACAGTAAAAGGAACATGGCTATCACGCCGGCCAGTACCAGCGGCAGCGGCGTGTCCTGTTCTATCCTGAGAAATTTATGGCAGACTTTGGCGCAGGAGTTGGCTATGGCCCAGAAGCAGAAACCAAGTATCAAAGCCCCGGCCGAACCGGCTAAAAATATGCGCGTGATTATTCCCGCGAAAAGCCGCAGCACGGGGTCCCAAGCCGCGGGCCCGAGGTGCCAGGGTATTTCAAAAGCGAAAATGCCTATAATGGCGCCCAACACCCCGCCCGCCCACACTATATAGGTATGTTCAAAATCTCTTTTGGTCTGTGTCTGCGAGCCTTCCTTTATTTCGGCCTTCGTGCTTAGGCCCGCCAAGCTGTACTTTAAAGAAGAGAAAATATCCGGCAGAGATTTTATAATGCTGATAAGGCCGCCGAAAGCCACTCCGCCCGCGCCGATATATTTGACATAATTGACCCTTATGTCCTCGGTGGTCATGTCGGCTATGGGTATGAGGCCGGGTGAAATGATATTATGCCCGCCGAAAGCGTTAATGGCGGGTATAAGCACCCAGTAACCGAACGCGCCGCCCGCGAACATCACCGCCGAGATGCGAAGCCCCACCAGATAGCCCACGCCAAGGAACAGGGGCGAAATTTCATAGCCGAAGCCCGCCTTGTTAAGCGAGGCGAAACTCCACGAAATGGTGTCCTTGAACATCATAAAGCCGGACATGAAAAATTTGAATATGCCGCCTGTCAGAATGCCGGCGAACACGGGCTTTGCCGAGGCGCCCCCTTTATCGCCGGCGATAAGCACTTTTGAGCAGGCGCTGCCTTCCGGAAAGGGCAGGGTTTTATGCTCCGTCACCATCAGAGAATGGCGCAGAGGTACCATCAGCAGAAGTCCCAGCACGCCGCCCGTAAGCCCCAGCATGAACACCATGGAATTAGTGATAGTGCCGCCCATGAAAATGATGGCGGGCACGGTGAATATTATTGCCGCCGCCAGCGATTCGCCTACTGAGGCGAAAGCGTGCACGATATTGTTTTCAAGTATGGTGCCGTGGCGGTTGAAAAATTTAGGCAGTATTATGCGCAACACCGTCATTGAGATGATGGCCGAGGGTATTGAGGCCGAAACGGTCATGCCTATCTTAAGGCCGAGGTAGGCGTTGGCGGCGTTGAATAGCACCGATAAAATAAAACCCAGCACCACGGCCTGCACGGTGAATTCAGGTATGGTCTGATTTGTATCGATGTAAGGTTTGAACTCGTAATCGGATTTTTTCTTATCCATAAGGCTCCTTGCAGGGTTTATTTAGTTTTTCGGAAATAGGTTGTTGTAATCTTTGGAGGGCAGGTAATTGCCCTTCCGCCGCGTAGGAAACCCTCCCGTGGTTTCCCTCCCCACCCGTTCCGGGCGGAGCCTCCCATCCGCTATGCGGCTCCAGGGCAACCACCTGCCCTCCCGTTATCATTCCTAATCTTTCCTCGCCAGCCTGCTCATTATATCGAGCGTCAAACGGGCGCAGCCGAAGAAATCCTTCAGGTCCAGATATTCATGCGTGGTGTGCACCTCGCGCATACCGGTGGAAAGTATCGGGGCACCTATGCCGTGGCCGTACATTATATTCGCGTCCGTGCCGCCGCCGGAGGCCATGGCTTTCATTTTAAGACCCTGAATTTTCATGGCTTCGTCAATAAGTTTCAGTACGGGGTCGCGGCTGCTTATTATCAGGTTCGGGAATTTGCGCTCCAGCAGAAAATCGTACCTTGGCGAAAGTGTTTTGCCCTGGGACCGGATCCTCATTTTTTTGACCGCTTTTTTCAGGCAGTCTTCCATGTGCCTTGTCTGGCGGCGCAGTTTCTCAAGGCTGTGGCTGCGCGCCTCGCCGCTTAACTCGACCAGCGGCGGTACGATGTTGATGGCGTTCCCTCCGCTTATTACTCCGATATTCGCCGTGGTTTCGCTGTCTATACGGCCGAGTTTCATGCCAGCTATCGCCGAAGATACGACTTTAATGGCCGAGATACCCTTCTCAGGCGCAACGCCCGCGTGGGCGGCCACGCCGTAAACTTTAATATCCATCTTGTCCGCGGCCGGCGCGCTCGTGATAACGCAATCAAGCGGCTTCTCATTGTCAAAAATAAGCCCGCGGCGGGCTTTCAGTTTTGAATAATCCAGGAATTTGGCTCCCATAAGCGCCATTTCCTCGCTTATGGTAAAAACCAGTTCAAGCGGCGGATGCGGCAGGCGCAGTTCTTCAAGAACTTTTACGGTCTCAATAATAATGGCAATGCCCGCCTTGCAGTCCGCGCCGAGCACCGTGAGGCCGTCCGAGGTTATGGTGGTTGAATGGACCTGAGGCTTTATGTTTTCAGCCGGGCCCACGGTATCCATGTGGGCGGACAATAAAAACGGCTCCCCCTGCTCAGTGCCTTTTATCTTAACTATCAGGTTGCCGCAGTCGCCCTGTATTTTTTCGCCCGCGTTGTCCATGTAAACTTCGGCGCCCATAAACTTGAAAATTCTTTCCAGGTGCCTGGCTACTTTTGCCTCTTTGCCTGAAAGAGAGCTTATGCGCGCCAGCTCCGTGAAATTCTGGATCATGCGTTTTTCGTTCATAGACATAAAGACCTCATTGCAATGTTTCCTGGCCGTTCATTTTAAGGCTTGTGAACCTGGCGTAAGCGCCCTGCGTGTCCCCGGCGGCGAATCCGCCTATGAAAAATTCCTGAGCGGGAACGTCTTCGGCGGCCGCCTCAAGGCGCGCCACCGGCTTGAACTCTTTTTTATTCAAGGAATATGAAACCGTGAATAAATTCCCGTTCCTTTCAAAGCGCAGCGTTTCAGCGGTTTTTGGTATTTTTACGGGAGCGCCGCCCGGCAGACAGGTTATTATAAGCGCGTCATCGTCGGGCCCCGGGCCGTTCTGGCGCTGGGCCAGCAGTTTAAGCACGGCGGAGGCGCTGCCGAGCGACGGCCTTGTGGAGTCGCCGCCCAGCCAAACTCCGTAAGAAAATCTTTTTACCTGCCCGGGCGGTATTTTAAAATCCGCCTGCAGATCGACGCGCCAGCTGCTGCCGGTAATCGCCCTTGAAAGTATGAGGCCCGGCGAATAGCCGTCCGAAGGTTCGTTGCGGGTGTCGTCCTGGCGTTCTGTGAGGCGGTAGTAAAGGCCGTCCGCCTTTAATTCATGTGAGCCGTAATCGTCGTTCCAGCCGGTCCAGGTATCCCAATCGTCAATGGCATAAGCGCCTTTATGGGAAGCACCGTAAAATATAGCGCACCCGGAAAGCAGCAAGCAAGACAGAACTGTAAGGGTAAAACTTGCTTTTATGCCCGGCTTTTGTGTTTCAAATGCAAACATAAGTTTCTAAATCCCGGTTTATCCGCCCTAAGCCATACGCCATGCGGCTGGAACAGTCGCGCCATATGCTGTATGCTTTAGGCAAAAGGGTGCCATAAGCTTTAAGCCATAGGCTATATGCTTTTTCGGAAGTTTCCTTATAGCTTATGGCGTATGGCGGGCGCGGCGCCCTTATGGCATATGGCGTTTTTCGCTTTCCAGCCATATCGTTACCGGCCCGTTATTTACCAGCGTTACTTCCATCTCGGCCGCGAAAACGCCGGTTTTCACGGAAAGTCCCAGGCCTTTAAGACAGCTGATGAAGTATTCGTAGAGCGGTATTGCCTGTTCGGGCCTTGCGGCTTGGGTAAAGTCGGGGCGGCGGCCTTTTGAAGCGTCTCCGTAAAGCGTAAATTGGGAGACTACCAGCGCCTCACCCTTGATGTCAAGAAGCGAAAGGTCGAATTTACCTTCGGCGTTTGAAAAGATCCGTAAATTGGCTGTTTTCCCGGCCAGAAACCGGGCGTCGTTTTCATCGTCATCTTTCCCGACTCCCACAAACACCAGCAGGCCGGCCCCTATGGAGGAGCGCACTTTGCCCTCCACGCTGACATCGCTTCTTTTGACCCGCTGTATCAAGGCGCGCATAAAAGGTGATTGACTGAAAACCTAATTATACCTTAATTTTAATGGTATAATTTTTGCCGTACCACCGGCTTTTTTAGCCCGCGCGATTACCTTCGCAGTGAGCACAGGTACGTTAATCCACCCCTCGCGCTATGCAGTGCGCGCGCGGGGTGCGACAAGGAGGAAGTTGCCTTATGGTAACAGGACTTGTATTGCTTAAACTATTGCCAGGCAAGGAAAAACAGACTCTTGCCAAACTGAAAGCGCTCAGAAGCGTGGTGCACATGTCGGCCGTGTTCGGGCGCTGGGATTTGGTGCTTGACATGGAAACCGACGACCTGCCCATGCTTTCCAACATCGTCGTTCAGGAAATCCGGTCAATACCGGGTGTGCTTACCACGGAAACACTTGTGACGACATCGCTGTAAGCTTCCTGCCCTACGCCAGAAGCCATATGCCATAGGCTTGTAAGGAGATTCTTTAAGGCTTATGGCTTAAAGCATACGGCCTATGGCGCGGCTGGAACAGCCGCATGGCTTATAGCTGATAGCCTATGGCATCGTATTCTATGCGCTCGCTCATAGTGATTTTCTTGTTGGCATTGTCCGGCCCGCCGGCTGTGGCCCAGGTTTTGCTGGGCGCCGAGGTGAGCCCGGATGCTTTTTTAAAAAAGGACGAAGCCAGCCTTGACACTTTCAGCGATGACGCTTTTGCCTGGGCTTTAAGCGCCCAGGTAAGCCCCGCCATTCTTTACTCGGTTTTTGAGTCCACCGCGGGCGAGAAGGAAATTCTAAAGCATCTCCACGCCGGGCTTTACCGCCAGGAGCTTATAACCCTTATCCTTATTTCCGAAAAGACCGCAGTCCCTTTTTCAAAACTTGCGTCGGAACTGGCCAAGGACGGCAGCCTCCGGCAGCTTGCCAAAAAACACGGCGTGGATCTGACTGCTCTGTTTTCCGAGGCCGGAAAAATGAAGGCCGCGGCTGATTTGGACACCCCGCTGTTTATGGAAAGCTTAACTGCGGATAACCTGTTCAAGACGGAGCAGGCCAGTACCGCCGCCGCTGTGTCGTCCGGCGCGTTTACGGCTGAAATATCCACAGTCGCGGACAACGCCATAGGCCCGCGACAGGCCAGTGGCGCAGTCGCGGACAGTCCTCCTAAGGCGGAACAGGCCAGTGTCACACCCGCCGGTAAAAAACCATGAAAAAAGCCGTCCTCGCGTTAATGCTCGCCCCGATCTTGTGCATGGCTTGCCCCGCCCTTTCGGTTCCAGCCGGCGCGTCGGGAGCGGAAATTATCCTGCCTGACGGCTTCAAGGTCGGCGCGCGGCTGGCGCTTACCCCGGAGGAACATGGCAAAGGCCTGATGTTTATTAATGATCTTCCGCAAAACACGGGAATGCTTTTTGTTTTTAACGATGACGGGGTAAAAGATTTCTGGATGAAAAACACTTTTATAGACCTGGACATGGTTTTTCTTTCCCGTGAGATGAAAGCGGGCAGGATTTTCCACCGGGTGCCCAGGTCTTTCACCGGCCAGCCGGAGGCTGAAGTGGCAAGGGCCGGAGCTCCCGCGCGGTTCGTGCTTGAACTCGCCGGCGGCACGGCGCGCGCCCACGGCCTTAAGCCGGGTTCAAAGCTTAAAATTTATTTTAATAAACGGAAAAAAGCGGACGCAGTATACTCAAGTTCCGCCCCGGTTAGAACAGTAATCGGTAACCGGTAATCAGTTACTGGATACCGGTTACCGTTTACTGGTTACCCCCCTGCTTTCCTATTGGCCCTTTTTCTGCAGGGCCTGCTTCATAAGAGTTGAAATATCCGGCGTGGCCGCGCCTTTAGGGGCGTTAGCCTTGCTTGTGCCGGCGGCTGCAGTGCCAAAGCCTTTCGTCGTCTGCATTTTCGGTATCACTGTGCGTTTTATGGAGGCGGCTGAGGATTTGGTTTTTGCGCCGGTTTTCGAAACAGCGGGTTTTGTGGTTTTAGGCGCTTCGGCGGCGACAGTGCCGCTTTCAGTGGAGGAAGAATCCTCCTTGTAGTAACCGGCGTTTGTTTTTTTGAACATTTCAAGCGAGCCGGCGCTGCCGGTCTCAGAGTGGGAAATAGGACTATATCCCGGCGTATGGCCGCTGTCGCCCTGGAACTTAAAATCAGTCGGCGCAACGTTCGGGGCGGCGGACTCCTGCGCCTCACTCCCGACAAAAAATTTTATACCGACTATCAGCGCCGTGGTCAATATTAAGGCCACAATCGCGATAAGCAGCCACGGCTTGCCGGTTGTTGCGTTGGTGTAGTTATTCATATGGTTTATCCTTAAATGGCCTTGGCCGGCCCTTATAATAAAGTATACACCAAAGTCAGAATCTCTTTCAAGGCCGTCTGATGGACACCGTCCCTGATACGGCACCTACGCAAGTATTGGCCGTCTGATGGACACCGTCCCTGATACGGCACCTACGCAAGTATTGGCCGTCTGATGGACACAGGCCGTTGTTAGACGACCCTTTCCCAACAACTGAGGGGACACCGCATGGCGGTTTCCCCTCCTACGCAAGCCCCGCCCTTTTGGTTGCCGGCCGTAAATCCAAAAGAGCGGGGCAAGGCCGTCTGAAGGGCATAGCCCTCGATACGGCACAGCCATAGGCTAGTATTGACCGTCTGAGCCGCACCGTCCTGTATATTTTGATAAGGTTTTGTTTTTATGTAGAATAAAACTGACATGGGTATATGGGATAATGCTTTTAAACTGCCCGCCCACAAGGCGATAAATGACGAGGAAAAGAAAACCCTTGACCTGATCGCGGGGAAAATTAAAAAACGTTCCCTTGGCGACATGGCGGTGCTGGCCCTTGAAGGTACGCGGCCGGTGCACAATCTCGGTTCGCAGGGCCTGGTGTTTCTTGCGCCTATGCTCAATATGGTTTTTGCCAAGAGCGAAGTGGAAAAATTTACCAAGCTGCTTGAGAATCCGAAGGCAATTTCTTATCTTGTGGAAAAGCTTACAGGAGCGTGATTATGTCAAATAAAGATCTGGAAGTCATAATAGCCACCGACTGCGGCAGCACCACCACCAAGGCCATACTGATAGAAAAAAAAGGCGACACCTATCGCCAGACTTTCAGGGGCGAGGCCCCCACCACAGTGGAAGCCCCTTTTGAAGATGTCACCAAGGGCGTGCTGAATTCCATCACCGAGGTGGAAGAACTTTCCGGCCGCAAAATACTGGACGGAGAGAATATAATAACCCCTAATAACGGCAATACAGGCGCCGATATTTATGTTTCAACCTCTTCGGCCGGCGGCGGCCTGCAGATGATGGTGGCCGGAGCCGTAAAAGCTATGACCGGCGAATCGGCCCAGCGCTGCGCTTTGGGCGCGGGCGCCATAGTGATGGACGTGCTGGCTTCAAACGACGGCCGCGCCGACCACGAAAAGATCGAGCGCATCCGCCAGCTGCGGCCCGACATGATGCTGCTTTCAGGCGGAACCGACGGCGGCACCATTACGCACGTGGTTGAGCTTGCGCAGTTCCTGAAGGCCGCCGACCCGAAACCCCGCCTTGGAGCCTCCTACAAACTGCCTGTTATTTACGCCGGCAACAACAAGGCGCATCAGCAGATAAAGGATATATTGGGCGACCGCACCGCTCTTATAATAACGGAAAATATCCGCCCCTCGCTTGAGCGGGAAAACCTGATGCCCGCGCGCCACAAAATTCACGACATTTTTCTTGAGCATGTGATGCAGCAGGCCCCCGGCTACCCGAAGCTTATGAAGATGGTGGGGGCGCCCATCATGCCCACTCCGGCCGCGGTCGGCTCCATGACGGAAAAATTCGCCAAGGCGAATAAATTTAATGTGCTGGCCGTAGACATAGGCGGCGCCACCACCGACGTGTTCTCGGTGTTCTCGGGAGTTTTTAACCGCACCGTCAGCGCCAACCTGGGGATGAGCTATTCCATTTCAAATGTGATGGCCGAGACGGGGCTTGCCAATATTCTGCGCTGGCTGCCTTTTGACGTGGAAGAACAGGACCTGCGCAACCGTCTGAAAAATAAAATGATAAGGCCCACCACCATCCCCCAGACCGTTGAAGACCTGCAGATCGAACACGCGGTCGCACGCGAAGCCCTGCGCCTGGCTTTTGACCAGCACAAGTCGCTTGCCGTCGGCCTTAAGGGCGTTCAGCAGGAACGCTCCATCTCGGACGCGTTCGAGCAGACCGCCTCCGGGGCCAGCCTTATCAATATCATGCGGCTGGACTATGTAATAGGTTCGGGCGGGATACTCGCGCATTCCCCCCGGCGCACGCAGTCCATGCTGATGATGATAGACGCCTACCAGCCCGAGGGCGTTACCCGTATGGCGGTGGATTCCATCTTTATGATGCCGCACCTGGGGGTGCTTGCCCAGATAAGCGAGAAAGCGGCCCTTGATGTGTTTTACAACGATTGTCTTGTGCGCATGGGAACCTGCCTCGCTCCTAAAGGCCTTGCCAAGGAAGGCCAGGTTATAATGGATTGGGAAGTTACGGCTCCGGGCGCAAAAAGGCTCTGGGGAGACCTGCGTTTCGGCGATATCCTGCACATTCCGCTGGAAGCCGCCAAGGCAAAGCTTACGGCAAGGCCCGCCAAGGGTTTTGACATGGGCGCGGGCTCCGGCAACAAAGTGGAGGCTGATATTGAGGGCGGTGTGGTGGGACTTGTGCTTGACGGCAGAGGCCGTCCCTTTGAGTTGCCCAAGTCGCACTCAAAACGTATAGCTGATTTGAATAAGTGGTACAAAGCAATGGGGATGTACCCGGTCTAAAGCAGCGGGTAGCGTAGAGAGAATAGCGGTCAGGGAAGGAAAACTCTGTCCCCAAACCCTAGCCACTAGTCTCAAGCCCCTGAACGAAATCATTTTGGAGGATATAATTATGGCTCACGCTTATACTCCCGGATTGAAAGTTATTCCCTGCACGCTCTTAAAAAAGAAGAGAGCGCTGCCAATACCCGGCAAAGTGCTGGTGGGTCTTGGCGAAGAAGTGGAAGGCTCGGATATAGTGGCCCAGACCGAACTGCCGGGCAAGGTTTACCCGGTAAATGTGGCCAACCGCCTGTCGGTAGCGCCTGATGAAATAAAAAACTTTATGGTTAAAGGCGAGGGAGCCGCCATAGCAAAGGGTGAGGTTATAGCCGAAAACAAGCCGCTCATAAAATGGTTTAAAACCGCCATAGAGTCTCCGATAGCCGGTACCATAGAGTCTATTTCTTTAATAACCGGGCAGGTAATGCTCAGGGAACCGCCGAGGATACTGCCGCTTGCGGCATATATCAAAGGCAAAGTGGTGGAGGTGCACGAGGGTTTCGGCGTAACGGTGGAAACGGAGGGCACTTTTATACAGGGTATTTTCGGCATCGGAGGAGAAACCAGCGGCGAGATAGAAGTGGCGGTTAAAAGTCCTGCCGAAGATCTGGCCCCCGAAGGGATAAAAGACAGACATTGCGGTAAAATTCTGATAGGCGGCAGGCACGCCAGCCTTTCCACTATAAAAAGAGCAGTGGAGATGGGCGTAAAGGCTTTGGTGGTGGGCGGCATACACGACCGGGATCTTCGCGAACTTATGGGCTACGACATAGGCGTGGCCGTAACCGGCACCGAGAATCTGGGCATTACGCTGATAGTCACCGAGGGCTTCGGCTCAATTCCCATGGCGGAATATACTTTCAAACTGCTCGCTTCCAGGAACGGCGAGAAGGCTTCCGTCTCGGGCGCAACGCAGATACGCGCGGGTGTTATGCGGCCGGAAATAATAGTGCCGGGCTATCCCAATAATGTCACCGAGTGCAAGAGAGAGCAGGGGCGCGGCTGGATAGAGCCGGGCGACCCTGTGCGTATTATCCGCGAGCCGTATTTCGGGGTTATCGGCACGGTAAAATCGCTGCCGCCGGAGCTTACCACCGTGGGCAGCGAAAGCCGCGTGAGGGTGCTTGAGGTTGAATTGGACGGCGGAGAGAAGCTGGTGGTCCCCCGGGCCAACATAGAAGTGCTGGAAAAATAAGCGTGTGGTTAAAAAAGCCGTGGATTTAATAATCCGCGGCTTTTTTATATTCAATTGATTTAAATTTAATTACAGGTGAGGGGGTCCTGTCGGCGAATTTGTCTGAGGGGGTCGGGTCGGCCAGCGCGGCCGCCCTTATCCTCGGCCTCCCCTGACTGCAAGCTCAAGTCGGCCTCCGGAAAACCCCCTTAGACAAACCCGCCGCCACCCCCTCCAAAGAGTTGAGTTTTTAAAATATAAATGTGGTTGTCCCCACCCCAATTTCAGCTTGAATATCCCACCCTTTGTTGATTTTCCCCCAATCAAATAAAAATATCGGTTATTTATCCGGCGTAAGGAATTTGAAGAATTTGGGATATATAAAACCGGCGATCGCACCTAGCAGGAAACCCAGGGGGCCGGTGATAAAGAGGCCGAGCAACGGGCCCTGGTTCGCCCCCGGGGCAAAGATCATCGGGCCGAAGAACCCGGCGCAAAAGCCGAACGCGCCCAGTATAGCCGCTCCCAGCAAGGCGCCTGAAACGCGCCCCTGCGATATCGCACCGAGCTTTTTCCATACATACCAGCCGACGCCGAGAGCGACAAAAAAAGAAATGAAACCGGTCAACCGAAAGCGGGCTGCCAGTTGCGAGTGTTCGTTTCCAAAGAATGGATTCAAAATGAGCGTACACGGGATCCAATAGGTGAAAAAAAAGGCGGCTGGCATAATTATCAGCAGGATTATTATGCGAAGCACAGGCTTTACACCGGGGTTTTCCTCATTATCGGACATTCACACCTCGAAATCTGAACACTCTGCGCCGGATAAATCAGCGCCGTCTTCCTCTGCCGCGGCCGGAATTGTGTTTCTGCTTTTTCCAGTGCGATACCTGCCAGTGCGCCGCGGGCGGGATCTTTTGCCCGACGGGGGCCAGGTCGATCTGCCCCTTTGCGGCGTCCACGGCTGACACTGTTACGCTCACCTTTGAGCCGGGTTTCAGGGTGGAACCGCGCAGCAGCCCTTCGGCGCCCGTATCTCCCAAACGTATGAACGCGCCGCTTTCGGTAACGGCTGTCACAGTGCCGTTCATCACTGATCCGATCTGGGATTTGAACAATTCCGCGCGCATCAGGTCCACGGCCTTGTGCTCCGCCTCCGCCGCCGCGCGTTCGCGCTCCGAGCAATGCGCGCCCGCTTTCTCAAGCGTAAGACTGCCGCGGGTTTCCTTCTTGCCGAATAGCAGCGTTGTTACGGCGCGGTGCGTCATCAGATCCGGATATCTGCGGATCGGAGAGGTAAAATGGGAATAGAACCTTGCGGCTATGCCGAAATGCCCGGTTGACTCCGGAGAGTAAACAGCCTGCCGCATGCTGCGCACTATAAGGGAATTGATTATATCCTCAAGCGGGTTCCCTTCCGCCTGGCACAGAACTTCCTGCAAACCTTTGTGCGTATTTCCGCCCATAATGTGCCCGGCCGACAAACCCAGATCTCCCAGCGTCTCCGCCAGCGTTTTGAGTTTGGCGGGATCCGGCGCGTCGTGGCGGCGGTGCAAAAACGGCATTTTCGCGGCCATAAGCTCGGTGGCCACAGACTCGTTCGCGAGCAGCATGAATTCCTCTATAAGACGGTGGCTTTGAAGCCTCGGGCGAAGCACTACGCGAAGCGGTTTGCCTTGCGCGTCCGTTTCCACTTTATATTCGGGAAGATTGAAGTCCAGCGCGCCGCGCTTTACCCTGACTTTATAGAGCACGGCGGCCAAGTCGCCCATGCGCATAACAGCTTCTTCCGCGGCCTTTGGCACCGCGCTCACCTTTTGCCCGTCAAGAAGCGACTGCACTTCCTCGTAAGTGAAACGCCGGCAGGAGCGGATGACGGTTTGTGCCAGGCGGCGGCGGGCAACCTTACCGGCGGAATTAATGTCAATAAATACGGACAGCGTAAGCCGGGGCTGCCCCGGCACGAGACTGCACAAATTGTTCGAGAGCGCGGGCGGCAGCATGGGCACTACCCTGTCCGGCAGGTACACGCTGGTTCCCCGCAAATACGCCTCTTTATCAAGGGCGGACCCCGCTTTCACATAATGCCCCACATCCGCTATATGCACGCCAAGCCGCACCATGTCCCCGTCCAGGCGTTCAAGCGATACCGCGTCGTCAAAATCTTTGGCGTCGGCTCCGTCTATTGTCACTATCGGAAGGTCGAACAATTCCTCCCGCCCTTTCCACTGCGCGCTTTCAAGGCGCTCGCCGAACGCGGCGCTTTGCGCCAGAACTTCTTTCGGAAAATCTTCCACGATATCGCGCGCTCGCAGCAAAGCGGTTATGCGTACGCGCACATCGTCAGGCTCGCCCAATAGTTCGGTCACCGTTCCGGCGGCGCCCGCGTTCTCCGTAGGCCAGCGCGTCACTTGCAGCACAGCGATTGCCCCCTCTCTGGGTTTTAACTTCGGGGCAAAACCGGCCACCTGCGCCGGCGGGGTAAACCCCTTTTCAGGGAACACCGCCCAGCCTTTAGGGGAGTGTTTAAGAATGCCGACCATGGAAGTACGGGCGCGCGTGAGCACGCAAATTATCTCGCCCACAAAGCGTCCGTTCTGCTCGCGGCGCACTTTTGCCTGTACGCGGTCCCCGTCCATGGCCAGATCAAGCCCGCGGCCCCGCAGAAACACATCGCTTCCTCCTTCGGTTTCGGTAAGTAAAAAAGCGAACCCCCCGTGATGTTGTATTACGCCTTCAAGAATGTTCTGAGAAGGACCGACTCTCGAAGGCTGAGGGGACACCGTATTGAGGCTTCCACCCTTTCCCAACTGCTGTGGCCCTGACCTGCCCCGCTCTTTTGGATTGATATCGGAACCAAAAGGGCGGGGCCTGTCGCAGGCCGCTCCCTTTCCCAACGACTGAGGGGACGCCACATGGTGGTTTCCACCCTTTCCCAACGACTGTGGCCCTGACCTGTCGCGGGCCTCTGGCGCTGTCCGCGACTGAGGGGACACCACATGGTGGTTTCCCCTTCTCTTGTCCGGGCGGTGTTCGTGACTTTTCCAATGTGATCGCATAGGCTTTATAATACAATAAATGAAAGGCCAAAAGCGTGCCGCTGTTATCCCCGGTCAAGGCGGGTGGACGGGATTTTTTGCTAAACTGTCTGTGCGTTTATGGCAAAAAATAAAAACAGGGAAAATAAAAAGAAAGCGGCTGCACAGCCGGCCGCGGACAGGTTCCCCGGATGGCTGGCCTGGACGGCTTTCTGCGTTTGGGGTTTTATAGTGCTCAGAAGCTACTTTTCAGTATTCACGCCCGATTTACACTCCATTTTTGTCATTCTTTCCCCCCAGCAGTACTCCCTGGGCGGGTTTAAAATAGTTCTGGAGCATATCTCAAATATAGCGGTGGCTTTGGCTTTTATGTTCGCCAATTTCGCGCTTGGCAGACTGGCGCTCAGGCTTTCCGGCTTCAGGTTCCTTAACGCCCTTGAGGAAACTGTGTTTTCCGCCGGGCTTGGAATGGGACTGTTATCGGTTTTTGTTTTTCTGCTGGGTATTTTCAAACTTCTTTATTTCCGGGCGGTCGCCGTTCCTCTCGGACTGCTTTTTGTCGCCGGGATATACGACCTGTTCAGGCATCCGCTTCCCAAAACAGAGCCTTTCCATCCGTCCCCCGGCTTGGGCGACCTGGCGGCCATGTCGATATTATTTTTTGCCATGGCGATAAATCTCCTGGGAGCACTGGCCCCGGAGATTTTTTACGACTCGCTTATATATCACCTGGCTGTGCCTAACTTTTACGCGATACAGCATAAAATAACTCTTATGCCTTATAACGCTTTTTCCAATCTGCCTCTTACACACGGTATGCTTTATTTGTCGGCTTTGCTCATTAAAGGCGTCAGCCTGGCTAAATTGGTTAACTACTCGGCTTTAACACTCACCGCAGCCGCGGCCGTGGGGATAGGCGTCAGGTATTTTTCCTGGCGGCCCGGTCTGTGGGCGGCGCTTATTTTTTACACCGTCTTCCATACGATGGTCTCCGCCTGGTCCGCCGGCACAGAAATATTGCTGACATTCTTCAGTATCCTTGCCATTTACTCTGTAATGGTGCACAACACGACCGTTAACAACGCCCGAATCGGCGAAAACAGCGGCGCGCCGCTTCCTTCGGAACCGGCGGGGCCCCAAGCGGAACAAGCCCCGCACTTTTTCCAAACGGGCCAAAGTGCGGGACGGGCCGCAGGAAAGCGCTGGCTTTGGCTTGCCGCGGTTTTTTCCGGGCTTTCCATGGGCGTTAAATATACGGGGCTTTTTACGGCCTTTGGCGTTATGCTTGTTTACGCTTTCAACGAGAGGAAAAACATCTCCGCGGCCGTCAAAGATCTGGCCATTTTTACGCTTATAGCCTCGCTTTTCATAGGCCCCTGGCTAGTCAAGAACTATGCCTATACCGGCAACCCCGTTTATCCCGCTATGACGGATGTTTTCAAGTCGGACAGCTATACCGACCCGGCGAAGCTTAAAAAGTTTTTGGGCGAGAGCAGGCAGATGGGAAAATTTAAAATCACGGAATGGGCTGCGGCGCCATGGAACGCAACCATGGGTAAAACGGCGAATTCGGAATATTTTACGCCGCTTTTTATTTTTCTGCTCCCGCTATGTTTTTTGTTGGCGGCGCCCGCCGGCGCGCCGCTTTTAAGCCTTTGGCTGTTTTTCCTGGCGGTATGGCTTACATGGTCGGGCTCCAGCACCATGGTGCGTTTTCTTATGCCGGCGTATCCCGCGGCCGGGCTTATTATCTCGGCCTATCTTTTTTCCGGCACACACAGGGCGCTTAAGGCCGCCCTTAAAGCCGTTGTGCTTTTACTCTGTCTGACCGGCCTTTATTGGTCAACTTTGGTTTTTTATTCGCAGGGGCGCTGGAAACCGGTTTTCGGCCAGGTCACAAAGGATGACTATTTAAGTCATACCCAGCCGACTTATCCTTACAGCCATTATGCCGGCATTAAATATATAAACGAAAAGCTCCCCCCCGATTCAAAAACGCTCATAGTGGGCGACGGACGAAGTTTATATCTTGAAAAAAATTTTATGATCAGCACCGCTTTTGATAAGACGCCTCTGGTGGAATACGCGATGGCTTCGGGCAGCGGAGCCGAGCTTTACGCGCGTATGAAAGCGGAGGGGCTTACGCATATCCTTCTGAATGTGGCTGAAGGCGTGAGACTTGCCCGTGATTACGGGATGTTTTATTTCGACGCCAGGACGCTGGCCGTATTCAACGACTTCTGGGCCGCTCACGTTAAAGAGGTCTATTCTTACGACGAGGTCCAGGGGGGCCGTCCCATAAACAAGATAGAGGTTTATGAGCTTGTTGATAATAGGGAACCCGTGAGCGCTCCTCCCTTTAATTATATGAGCGAAGTCATCATGAAGGGCAGATAAGGAAAAACCGGCAAATGCAGAACAAAAAAAGCGGCCAGACAGATATTTCAGGCTACGAAGCGCTGAAAATATTCGCGGTGTCCCATAACTACAACAAGTGGATCTATGAACTTTTAGCGGAATATATCGCGGGCCGCACTGTTCTGGAAGTCGGCTGCGGCATAGGCAATTTATCCCGGTATTTCCTTAAATCCTGCGCCAAACTGATAGGGATAGACACGTCGGAGCTTTTTATCAGGCATCTGAAAATAGACCATCCTGAAATGGAGCTTTATAATTTCGATGTTACCGACGACAAAATAATGTCTCTCGCGGATAAAAAGGTGGACACCGTGGTCGCGGTCAATGTCCTTGAACACGTAAAGGATGATGAAAAGGCCCTTAAAAACATGTGTGGTCTGCTCGAACCCGGCGGACATCTGCTGCTGTTCGTCCCGGCTCTGAGCCGGCTTTTCGGGACGCTCGACCAGAACGTGAGCCACTACCGCAGATACGAGAAAAAAGACCTGCGCGCCAAAGTGGAACGCGGCGGTTTTGCCGTGGAGAAAATATTCTTCAGCAACTTTGCGGGAATATTCGGCTGGTTCCTTAACGGAAAAATACTGAGAAGAAAGCATTTTCCGATCATGCAGCCTCTCATCTTCGACAAGTTCGTCCCCCTTATAGCCAGGATCGAGGGCTGGAGGCGGCCGCCGATAGGAATGAATCTGATAGTAATTGCCAGAAAAATATAAGTTCCGCGTTTAATCTTCTCTTCAAACTTTCCGGGCTGAGAGCAGCCTCTTTTAACTTGGTTTTTTTATGCTAAAATTACCGGGGCGGGGTGGC
The DNA here is from genome assembly GCA_026388155.1 of Elusimicrobiota bacterium. Lineage (NCBI taxonomy): Bacteria > Pseudomonadati > Elusimicrobiota > Elusimicrobiota bacterium. Next base: position 55,281 of record JAPLKI010000014.1, on the reverse strand, counting down.
TTTTGTGCAAATCAATAAACCTATATCCGATCATCTCGAATACAAAACGGAGCGCAAATATATGAAACTGCTGATACTTTTGCTGCCGGTTCTTACTTTACCATTGGTATGCGAAACCGCCTATAGCGAGGCGCCTGCTGTTCTAACCTACCAGGGCCGCCTCAAGGAAAGCGAACAGCCGGCAAACGGAAGCCGCACAGTTGAGATAAAGATATGTCCCGCGCTCACCGGAAGCGGCTGTGTTTCCGCCGGGCCGCAGGCGGTTGGAGTTGCCAACGGCCTTTTTAAATCCACATTCACCGTGCCGGCGGGCGTCAGCCTGGCTACGGGGGAATGGTACCTGGAGCTCAGCGTAGAAGGCGATACATTCTCCCCCAGGGAAAAACTGACAAGCTCGCCGTACGCGCTCTACAGCACCACCGCCGCTTACGCCAATTCTTTGACAGCCTCGCCCGGCGCAGGCGGAATATCCGTTTCAACTTCGCTGTTTGTCACGAACGGCAATGCCGGCATCGGGACCGCAAGCCCCGGGGCGAGGCTGGATGTGAGAGGAACCGATACCCAGGCATATAACCTGGCGGCAGGGACAAGCACGGTATATAGCATGGTTGTTTCAACAAACGGCAATGTCGGCATAGGCGTCGCAAATCCGTCGGCTAAACTGCATGTTGCGGACAGCGCCGATTCAAGCCAGGCATTTATCAGGGCCACTAATTTTAACCCGGTGTCTTATGACCAGTGGCCTTCATTTGACGGCACTTCTCCGTATCGCTTGCAATACGCTCTCTGGGTCGGCTGGGATAATGACCAAAGGGCATGGAAATACTACAGGGATACTTCCAACACCCGCGGATTGACAGATCCCGGCGACCCCGCCACATGGAGCGTCAATGGAACCTCAATTGGCTATTTTGACGGGAAACTCGAAGACCTGCCTTCCGGCACGCATATCAACAACAAATACAATCCAAAGATGCCGGCTTACAAATGCCTCAAGTCCGGCGGGACCGCCTGTGACGACATACAGGTTAAGGTGGGAACTTACTGGATAGACAAGTACCCTGTGCGGGTTATAGATCTGGGAACGGGATATAACGGCACGACTCTTATAGATGACACTTTTGGGGGCAATTCAGGCAACGGACAAAGCACTTCTCCCTTCTGGCTGGCGCTCTCCCAAAAAAAAGGCCCTGCAAGCACCGGCATGACCTGGTTTGAAGCCCAGCAATGTTGTATCAACGCGGGCAAGCGTATCGCGAGCAACGCTGAATGGCAGGGGGCCGCAGCGGGAACAACGAATTCTACCGGCAACGGGCAGACAGATGGCCGTGACTGGTCTGTAAGTGTGCCGACTACGGAAATATCAAGATACGGCGCAGTAGGCATGGCGGGAAATATCTGGGAATGGGTGGGCGATTGGGGTCAATACGGCAGTCTGCTCAGCACACAAACATGGACAGATGATTTCGAAGTTGAATGGGACAGCGCGACTTCAGCGTACAACGATGATCATGTATGGAACGTGGCCGACCGCGCTTTTTCCACCCTCCCCAACACGGGCTGGTCAACCGGACTGCCTGTCGCGCTGCTTCGCGGCGGGCATTGGAGCAACGGAGCAGAAGCCGGAGTCTTCGCGATAAGCGCGGATGACGCTCCTTTGCGTTATGCGACTTTTTCAGGAACCCGCTGCGCCAAGCCGTAAGGCTGTTTTTCGCCGATATTGATTGAATGATTAAAGGCGGCAATCGGAAGCAATCCGACTGAAGACAGTTGATGAACAGATTAAGACCTCTGATTCTCGCGTTGCTCGGAGAAGCCCTCCTTTCCGGCGTTGCCGCCGCCGCCGGGCAGAAGACTTCGGGAAATTCAGTCATCACCGACGATCTGCTGACCGGGGCCGCCGTCAGCGCCAATGCTTTAAGCGGAACGGGGCGGATCCTTGCCGGGAATCCGGGGCAAATCTCAGTCGGCATGATGACGGCCTCGGGCAAGGTTATAGAATCGGGCTATTATTCGCGCGCGGTATCCAGCCCGGCTGCCGCGGTTTTTGAAAGCGTCTATTCTTCTTCCCTGACCGTTTCGTGGTCCGATGCCGCGTCTTCCAATCCGCCGGGAACCATTTATAAGGTTCAGATTTCCACCTCTGTCGATTATTCCGGCGCTGCCGTCAGCACAGCTTCTTCAGGCTTCAGCGCTGACTTTATCCATCTCTCCACAGGAACAGTCTATTACGGAAGGGTTTCCGCCGGCTACATGGAGGGAGACGACTCTCCATACAAGAATGCCGGAAGCACGATAACCGGCGGCGGGATCGTTCCGCCGTCCAACCCTGTTGTGACCGGGGTTTATCTTTCAAGCATATCTGTGAGCTGGGAACAGGGTAATCCGGACAACGGCTATATAGTGGAAGCTTCCACCGCATCAGACTTTACGGGCGCAATTAAATCTTCATATACGCCAAATATCTCCCTGACCGCTCTTACCGTTGAAGCGCTTGCTCCGAACACAACTTACTATCTCCGCGTAGGAGCGCTTTTGACGGCCTCCACCAGTTATGCTTACACCTCGCCTCCATCCCGATGCACACTGGCTTTGCCGCCTGTTGCCTCAGCCACACCGATAACTTCAGTCACTGCCGCCTCAATGGCGTTTAACTGGGACGATCCGGGCAATCCGCCGGGAACTGTCTATTTATTGGAATATACAAGCGCCGCTTTCGCCTCGGCCGTACAGGTGACGACAACCAGCCTGACGCCGCAGGCTTTGGGATTAAAGGTCAATACCACTTATTATGCCCGTGTTTCGGCGGTAAACCATGCCGGAGCGCCGACGGCAGTCCTTGACCTCGGAGCGGCGGCGACGCTCGCGAACATGCCCGCGGGGACATCGATCCTGTCGGTTTCTTCAATCTCTGTTTCTGTCGGCTGGGACGCGAACGGCAATCCGGGAGATACAGCCTACGAGATATGGCGGGATACGGTGGTTGGTTTCAGCAAAGCGGCACAAAGCGCGACGGCGGGAAATTCGTTTCTGGCGGATTCACTGGCCCAGAAAACAACATATTACTTTAAAGTGCGCGCGCAGAACCGCGCGGGCATTGTCACTGGTTTTGACAGCATTGTCAGCACCAGAACCTTCAGCGCCGCGCCGGGGAATATATTTCTCTCAACTGCCGGGGTCTTCATAACATCCATCTCATGGAGCTGGAACGACTCTGCCGATGAGGAGCTTTACAGGATAAGCGATTCCGGCGGAAACATAATACAGGATAACCTCGTTTCAAATACGATTGCCTGGACGGAAACAGGGCTTTCCACCAACACCGCTTATACGCGCAAGGGCATTGTGGTGAATGCGGCGGGCGTATCCACCTCCGCTCCGGTCACAGTTTACACCCTGGCCGCTTCGCCCGCCGGTTTATCCCTGCTCGCAATCACCCAGAGCTCCGCCAGTGTCGGGTGGCTCACGAATACCAATCCCGAGTGGACCGTATATGAAATCAGCCGGTGGACGGCTGGAGGCTCCATCACAACTTCAAGGGTAACGGGTTCAACGGCGTCGTTGAGCGGGATTATGTTCGGCGCAACCAATTACATGTCGATCTGCGCCGTCAACGGGGACGGCATATATGCCTGCGACAACGTGGGCATCTCCACGTTTGCGGCCGTTTCGGTGTCCACCGTAAATCCCGGCGGCGAGGAAACAATAACATTCCCGGGTGTTTCCGGCGACATAATAATTGAAATTCCCGCCGGCAGTTTTTCAGGGTCGGCGCAGATCACGGCCAGAATACCGCAGGCTCAGATCCCGCCGGCGACCGGCAGCCTGACGGCGCTTCCTGTTCGTGTCGGAGTGGAAATCATCGCCGATAAAAATCTTCAGCCGCAGAAAGAAGCCGTCATAACCATGTATTACAGACATTCCGACCTGGGGGCGCTTGACGAGAATAAGCTGGTTATCGCAAGGTATGACGACGCTCACGGCATTTGGGTCGCCCTGCCTTCCGTAACGGACCTTGCAAACAACAGCGTTACAGCCGGTACAAATCATTTCTCGCTTTTCCAGATCATGCAAAGCGCGACGCCAGGCGGTCTTTTAAACGTGACGGTGGGCCCCAATCCCCTGAGGCCCGTGCGCAATCCGGGCCAGGAATTTGTTTTCAGGAACCTGCCGCCGGACAGCAGGGTGAGGATCTACACCTACGCGGGAGAGCTTCTCAGAGACATGAAAGCGGACGGGGCCGGCATGGCCAGATGGAACGGGAAGAACCAGGGCGGCGAAATGGCGGCAAGCGGGGTATATCTGGCGCTTGTTGAAAGCGGCGGAAAGAAGAAACTGCTGCAACTGGTAGTGGAAAAATGAAAAATCTGAAATCAGCGGCATTGATGGATAAGCTGAAAGAAAGCGGTTTTATCCCGCGTCTTACCGGGGCGGCAATCCTGCTCTTTTTAACCGTCCCGGTGTTTTGCGGCGCCGCTTTCAACAGCGATGCGAAAGGAACCTCCGGAGCCCAGTTCCTGAAGCTGGGAGCCGGAGCGCGCGCGGTAGGGATGGGAGAGGCTTACTGCGCGGTAGCCAATGACGCGAGCGGCATATACTGGAATCCGGCCGGGCTCGCCAGAATTGAGTATTTTTCCTTTACCATGACGCATGCGTCACTATTCGGCAAAATGAACAATGAATTTGCCGCTTTCGCCCGTTCTTTCAGGAATATTGGAACTTTCGGTATGTCGGTGCAGTATCTGAGCGCCGGCACAATTCCTCAGACTGATTCCTCCGGTTTTGAGACCGGGCAGGACATGAAGCCGGCTGACACCGCCGTTTCGCTGGCCTACGCGTTTGACGTCAATGGCGTAAAGGCGGGTATTGCGGGAAAATATATACATTCCAGACTAACGCGGACGGCATCAACGCTAACCGGGGATTTCGGAGCGCTTTCCCCCGCTCTTTTGAACCGGAAGCTCAGGCTGGCTTTTATCGCCCAGAATGTGGGCGGTAGTCTGAAATTCGACAGGGAGTCGGATGCTCTCCCTTTGAATATCAAACTGGGAAGCTCATTTTCTGTAACAAGAAAATTTCTGGCCGCCTTTGACGTCAACTTTCCGCGCGACAATAAACCATATGCCGGTCTGGGGGCGGAATATATAACCTTTTTCGGCGATGACCTGAAGCTCGCGGGAAGGCTCGGGTTCAATTCAAGGACTCTCGGAGGCATAAGCGGACTCACCGGACTCTCGGCCGGGGTCGGAATTATTTTTAGACGCGCGGCGCTGGACTATGCCTTCCTCCCATTCGGCGCACTTGGCTGCACTCACAGGATTTCCATCACCATCGGCGGCGGAAAACAGGAAAAAGCGCTGCAACAACGATGAGCCTGAAAAAGGTTTTTCTCCCGGATAATCCCGGCATTCTGTTGAAATTTCTGTTGAATTTTCTTGCCCGATGAAGGGGAAAATGTGTATATTATACCAGCTATGCTAAATAATAAAACCAAATTCAGTTTATTGCTGCTTACATTGTTTTTAACCGCTTCCTCCGTTTTTGCCGCCCCCGCCGCCCCCCTGAAGAAGCTCTCCCAGAAACCGCCGGCCCATAAAACGGCCAAGGCGGATAATCAGGCGCTTAAACCCGTCCTGACCCCCATAGCGGGGCTTAAGGCCCAGGATATGCCTTACGATTCCGGCGGAACGGCTTTGCTTACATGGGACGCTGATACCGCGGCCCCGGAAGGTACGCTTTACCGGGTTTTTGTCTCAAGCCTTGAAACCGGAGGCTGGATACAGGCGGTGGAATTCCCATCCGGCGAAAGAATGTCAAAACATATGCATCTGCCTTTTTGGGCCTGGAAAGCGCATGAAAAGGTTTATGCGTTTAAAGTTGAGCTCAATAATTATTTCGGCGATTTTGAGGACGGGCCCGTGTTCCAATTTAAGGTCTCAAAAACGAGCGGCACGGCCGTACTGGAAAGCGGAACGGTTTCCAGCGCGACGGCGAGCAACTGGTTCCGCCTGGACAGGTTGAACAACCTGGTGCTGCTGATACTTGTCACCATAGTCTTTTTCTGGGCGGTTTCCCACGCGAAGAAGAAAGGGCTGTTCATCCGCCGCATAGCGGGCCTTGACGCCATAGACGAAGCCATAGGCCGCGCCACCGAAATGGGCAAGCCGATCTTTTACGTGCCCGGCATCGGCGGCATGAGCACCATTTCCACCATCGCGTCCACATTCATACTGGGCGAGGTCTCCAAGAAAGTGGCGCAGTATGACAGCACCATAAAAGTTCCCCATTACGACCCGATAGTGATGACGGTGTCAAAAGAGGTGGTTAAACAGGCTTTCCTTGAAGCCGGCCGCCCCGATTCCTACAGGGAAGACATCAACCAGTTCATCAGCTCCGACCAGTTTTCATACGCCGCTTCCGTGGACGGCATGATCTCGCGTGAAAAACCCGCCGCCTGCTTCTTTATAGGCTACTTTATGGCGGAATCCCTGCTGCTTGCGGAAGTGGGCGCGACCACCGGCGCCATACAGATAGCCGGCACCGACTCCGAGTCGCAGCTGCCTTTCTTTTTTACCGCCTGCGATTATACGCTGATAGGAGAGGAACTTTACGCCGCCGGCGCCTACCTTTCAAAGGAGCCCATGCTTTTAAGCGCGCTTAAAGCGCAGGACTTCGGCAAACTGGTGGTGATGTTGTCCGTGACCGTGGGTGTTATCCTTGTGTCCATAGGCGGACTTTTGCACTGGACCACCTTGACGCGCGTGATAGATAACCTCTTCAAGGCTTATTAATACAGTGAATAGCAAATAGCAAATGGCTAATAGCGGGTCTGGGAATTTATGAAACTGATAAAAAAATATATACCTTTGGCGATAGTCTTCGTTTTCGGCATGCTGACGCTGCTTTCCTATTATGTGCCGCATAAGACCTCGGTTGACTTTCTTGAAACCATGAATAAATGGGAAAATATCGTGTCGGCCTTCGCGTTTTTCCTTGGACTTATAAGCCTTTTTTATTCCCATTACGCCAAAATAAGCCGCAAGGCCGATGGCTGGGGCTACAGCCTTTTTGTTTACATCGGATTTCTTGCCATAGCCGTGCCGGCCTGCATAAGCCACGGCAAGAATATGAACGGGGCCAGCCTCACCTGGCTTGGCTGGGCTTTCCAATACATATACAACCCGCTTTCAGCCACGATGTTCGCGGTGCTGGCTTTTTACATAGTTTCCACCGCCTATAAATCTTTCAGGATAAAATCGCTGCAGGCTTTTGTGCTTTTTGTGGCGGCCATGATCCTTATACTCGGCAATGTGCCGCTTGGCCAGATAATATGGGACAAGCTGCTCGGCTGGACAAGCTGCGGCATTTCCGACGTGGTAGACTGGATAATGCATGTGCCCGCCGTGGCGGGCAAGCGCGGCATTATGATAGGCATAGCCATAGGCGCGGTGGTAACCTCGCTTAAAATAATTTTCGGTATTGAAAGACAATACCTGGGCAAGGATTAATTTATGTTGAAAGAAAAACTTGAGGGAATGCTGAAAATCAACAGGCGCTGGATCTTTCTGGCGCTGGCGCTGGTGCTGTTCGCGGCCATCATGCGGCCGCTCGGCCTGATAAATAAAAAGATCGCAAGGGATTCGCAGAACGCTTATGATTTCATGGATAAGCTGCCCGCGGGTTCTTTCGTGCTGTTCTCGCTTGACTACGACCCTTCCACGAGCCCGGAGCTTCACCCGCAGGCCATAGCCATGATACGCCACGCCTTCAAAAACAATTTGCGTGTGGGCGTGGTCACCTATATAGCCGGGGCTACCGGTCTTATAGAGCAGATCTTCTCAACCGTGCCGGGTGAATTAAAAAAGGAATACGGCAAAGACTACGTTATTTTCCCGTATCAGCCCAACGCCGTGGCCGTAATGACGCAGATGGCTTCCGACCTGTATGTGATTTATGACAAGGACAAGGACGGGAAGGACGCGAAGTCAATGCCGGTGATGCAGGGCGTTAAAAATTACAAGAATATGGCGCTTATAGTGGACATAACCGGCACAGCCATGCTGGATGTCTGGGTGGCTTATGTGGGCGATAAATACGGCGTGCCAGTGATCGGGGGCGTTACCGCCATCAGCCAGCCCGGCTACGGTCCGTATCTGCAGAAGAAACAGCTTAGAGGGCTTTTGGGCGGCATGAAAGGCGCCGCGGAGTATGAGTATCTTATAAAGATGCCCGGTAAGGGCACTTCCGGCATCGACGCGCTCAGCCTGGCCCATGTGATGGTAGTGATTTTGATAATTTTTTCCAATATTGCGATGTTCATACTGAAGTATCTTTAAATTTCCGAAGGAGCGTGCACGCTTATGTCCGACACTTTACTTATAGCCGGCGCCTGGGTTTCAGCCGGCCTGACTATATTCCTTTTCAGTTTCCTTTACAAGGATAACCCGTTCTTTAAAATAGCCGAGCACCTTTACCTGGGGGCCGGCATGGGCTGGTGGTTTCAGGTTTATATCTTCAGCGTTTTGCAGCCCAAGGTCTGGACGCCGATCATGAACCACGACTGGCTGGTTATTATACCCTCGCTTTTGGGGATTTCGCTGGTGACCCAGTTCATCCCGAAAATTTCGTGGATTTCCCGCTACGGCTTCACTTTTCTTATGGGCTACGGCTCGGGCCTTGCGATACCGGCTGGACTTGCCACCGATTTTATCAACCAGATAGGCGGCACCATACAGCCTTTCGTGAACCTCGCGGGGATGTCGGCGTGGACGGTGTTCAATTCTCTTGTCGTGGCGGTGGGCGTTATCTGCGTTCTGGTTTATTTTTTCTTCTCGATCGAGCATACGGGCGCTATAAAAAAAGTGTCCAACTTCGGTATTTATTTCCTGATGATCTACTTCGGCGCGGCATTCGGAAACACCGTAATGGCCAGATTCTCGCTTTTGTACGGCCGTTTTGACACGCTCTACACCTTCTCAGGGGCCAATTACCTCTACGCCACGCAGATCATTCTTATCGGCATGGTTATATACTTCCTGGTTCACGCGGCGGTTACCGGCAGGCCTAAAGTTGTCAGTGAAGAAGAGGCCTAGTAATTCAGTAATTGAAAAGGCGGAATTGCTTTAAAGCAATCCCGCCTTTTTTTATTCTTTATTCAACTCTAAAAACCCGGATGGTTCCGGTCCGTCTCGGACCTTCAGTCTTCAGCCTGAAGCCTTGCTTCCCTACTTGGCTACTTCCAATTTTGCCTTTGCGCGCAGTTCGGCTATCAACTTCGGCATTTCCTGTGATAAAGCCTGGTTTACGAGGGCCGCCTTTATGTCTTCCTTGGCGGTTTCATAGCTTACTTCCTGCGGGGGTTTTAACTCTTCCAGCTTCAGTATGCTGTATCCGGTGCCGGTTGCCAGGGGTTTGGTATATTCGCCCGGCTTTAACGCGAAAACCTCTTTTTCAAGTTCCGGCTGCAGCATGCCTTTCGCGATGAAGCCCAGGCTCCCGCCGTTTTTCTTAAGGTTCGCGTCCGTGGATTTAAGGCTTGAGAGCTTGGCAAAATCAGCCCCGGCCGCGAGCGCCATGTAGGCGTCCTCGGCTTCGGCCTTAGTAGTAACGAATATCTGAAGGAGTCTGGCGGATTCGGGCGTATTGAAGCGCTCCTTATTCTTAGTGTAGAAGCTTTTGGCGTCTTCATCCGTTACCGCTATTTTCCTCGCCGCAAGCACGGTGTTCCTGAGGAGGATCTGGTTTTGTAAAAGGTTTTTCAGGTCCTGCTCGCTCCAGTTCACGGACTTGAGGCTTTTTTGAAATTCCTCCTTGTTCTTGTAATTAGCGCGCAGAGCCTCAAGCTTTTTATCCGCTTCCTTTTCATCCGTTTTCACTCCCAGGCGCGCGGCCTCGTCCAGCAACAGGCGCTCGTCCACCAGGTCGGTGAGACCCTGGGCGGCATGCTGCCACCAAAGGCGCTTTGTAAGCTCGTCGGCGGTTATGGCCTTGCCGTTTACTGTGACCAGGGCCTTGGGCCCGGCCGCCCAGGCGGCGGCTGTGCCACTGGCCTGCCACGGGCCTATGGCGATGTCCGTGGCTGTGAAGCCCGCTAACAACATGGTAAAGAACAGTGTTTTTTTCATATGTCCTCCTTAGTTATAGAAAGGGTGGGGGTAGAATAGGCGACTTCTATCCCTTCTTTCGCGAAAGCGTCCATAATTCCAAGCAATACCCGTTCATGCAAGGTCATATACAGGTTATAATCGGGGCTGTTGATATAATAAATCGTTTCAAAATCCACCGAGAAATTACTCAAAGCCGCAAGATTGGAACGCTCAAATTCCGCCTCTTTTTGCGCGGTCACGGTTTCTTTTATAAGGGCGGTCACCCGCTTTAAACGTTCCGGCGATGTCCGGTAAGCCACGCTGGTTTTGAAAGCCACACGCCGTTTGGTCAGATGCCTGAAGTTTTTTATCCGCGAGGCCAGAAGATTTGAATTTGAGATCACCACTATTTCGCCGCTTATGCTGCGTATACGGGTGGATTTAAGCCCGATATGCTCTATGGCGCCTGAAATATTGTCCGAGACCACGAAATCGCCGATATTAAAGGGCTTGTCAAGCAAAATGACGAAAAAGTTGAAGAGGTCGCCCAGTATGGCCTGCGCGGCCAAAGCCACCGCAACGCCGCCGATGCCCAGCCCCGTCAGCACGGCTGAAATATTCACCCCAAGGTTATCAAGCACGAAAAGGACCGCTGCCACCCATACCACGATATTCAGGATTATCTGCGTGCTGTTCACTACTGAAACTCTTGCCGTGCCCGAAAGATTCCTTTGAGCCGCCACTTTATTTATCCAGTAATTTATCAGGTGACGAATGATCTGTATCGCCTTGTAGGTGAAAACGATAAGCAGTATCAGATTAAGGGCTTTATTGAACAGAGGATTCCTGTCTAAATGGCGGACTGCCAGGTAAAAAGCCAGCAACTGGTATTCGAACCAGCGGAATTTGGAAAGCAGTTCCACGGCCAGATCGTCCAGGTCCGTTTCGGTCTTTTCGGCCATCGCCTTAAGGCGGCCTATGATCACATTTTTAAGGAAATATAAGAGTCCGAGGATGACAAGGAAAAATATGACGGCGTAAGCGTAAGAATAAAGCGTGTTGCCCCAGAAACTGGTCTGCATGAATCCGGAATAAAGGAAATCAGCGCTCATAAGAAAATTATAGATAAAATATGGCGGCGAAGGGAATAAGGAGAGGGCGATAGGCTGAAGGTTATGAAACCTATGACCTGAGACTTGAGACTTGTCTTACTTGTAATGTCTTACAAGCTTGGCCGGGTCCAGTTGGGCCAGTTCGAAGTCCTGGGTGGTTATAAGGGCCTGCTTGGGGCAGGTCTCGGCGCACTGCCAGCAATAAACGCAGCTGCCGAGCTTCATAATGCAGTCAAATTTTTTCCTGGCGGGCACGGGCGCCTGTCCCTCCGCCGCCGGGACCGGAGCCGGCTGCTCGGCGGAAAGCGGGATCGCTATGGCCTTTGACGGGCACACGCGCACGCACAGCTGGCACCCTATGCATTTTGCGGAGTCAAAATCTATGCGGCCCCTGAAACGCTCCGTTACCTTGGCGGGCACAAAGGGATACCTGCTTGTGTAAGGTTTTTTAAAAAGATGAGTGATAACTTCGGAGAACATCCTTGCGGGTTTCAGTGTCATGGTAATTGTCCTATACGGGATTTAAGGAAGATGTCAAAAAGTATCTGGACCATGGCCATCGGCGCGAGTATCTTCCAGCAGAAATTAACCATCTGCTCGATGCGTATGCGGGCCATAAGCACTTTTAAGAGAGCGAGCAGAAAAGTGACGGCAAGCGTTTTTATAAGGAAGAGCGCGAGTCCCGCCGCTCCGTGAAGGCCCCAGGCCCCGCCTAAAAAGACGGCGCTCAAAAGCGCCGCTCCCACCACCAGCTCCATATCAACGGCAAGGTTAAAGTAAGCAAGCAGGCGGCCCGAATACTCGGTAAACTGCCCCCCCACTATTTCGTTTTTGGCGTGCGGAATATCAAAAGGCATGCGCTCAAGTTTCCCCTGGAGCGCCAGGATCGCTACCAGAAAGCCTATAAGCTGGGCCGCCATAAGCGCCGGGTGCCCCGCGAAAAACGCCGAGATTTCGGACAGGTTCCACGACCCCGCGAGTATCGCCGGCCCGATTATCGAGAGCATCAGTGGCACTTCATAGGCGAACAGCTGGGTGAGTACGCGCATGGAGCCCACGGTCGAATAGGGGCTTGCGGAGCTCCAGCCCGCTAAAAAGAAAGTGACCGTGGGTATGGTAAGCAGATAAACGACCACTACCATGTTGCCCTGAAAAGGCATAAAAAGCGATTCCGTTTTCCAGAGCGGTATAAGCATCAGCGCTGAAATTACCGCCGCTATCGCGAAATATGGAAGCACCCTGAACATCGCGTTATCGCAGGCGTCGGGGATGATGGTCTCCTTGGCCAGCAGTTTTATAAGGTCGGCCGTGGTCTGATACCAGGGCGGGCCCATGCGGTTCTGCATCGCGGCGCAGAGCTTTCGGTCAACCCATTGCAAAAAAAGCCCGTAGGCCGTAAGGAATATAAAGCCGGGGAAAATAATAAGATAAACCATCGACGTCAGTAAAGAATCTGTGTGCATGTTTTTCTTTCCTTGTTTAAACTCAGGGGTTAGGGACTAGCGGTTAGGGGTTTAGGGAAGGAGTTCCTTATTCCCTTCCTCTGCCCTATGCCCGCTACCCTTATTTACAGCCTGCTGAAATCAACGCCCCTGCGCTTGTAGGCTTCTATGCCCAGCTTGCGCAGATCTTCCCAGTCGTAAATGCGCGTCTTGTCTGTTTTCCGGTCGTAAACCATCGCCCTGTCGGTGCAGGACATGCAGGGGTCAATGGCGGCTATCACAAGCGGCACATCCGCCAGCCACCCGCCCTCTAGCATATAGACTACGGACTGGAGGTTCGCAAGCGTCGGAGCCCTGACCTTAAGCCTTTCCGGTTTATCGGTGCCGTTGGTTTTCAGATAATGGATGTCCTCTCCGCGCGGCGCTTCGTAGCGGTTGACTACTTCCGCCGGAGCGATCCTGGCGGGCACTTTTACGGTTATCGGCCCTTCGGGGAGGTAATTTATAACCTGTTTTATGAGCTTGTAGGATTCCATCAGCTCAAGCGCCCTGACCACCAGGCGGCCGAAAACATCGCAGGCGTCGGAGGTAATAACGTTGAAATCCAGCTTGTCGTATATCAGGTAGGGGTCGTCTTTGCGCACATCGCGTTTGACACCCGAGGCCCGGGTCGTGGGCCCCACAGCTCCGCGCTCTATGGCCACATCGTGCGGCAGTTTGCCCACATTGGCGGTTCTGGCCCTGATCGTCGGCTCTTCGAGGGCCACTTTTATGTAATAGTTGGTGCGTTCTTCAAGGAAATTTATCCGTTTTAATACTTCGGCTTTCTGTTCCGGTGTGACGTCGCGGCGCACGCCGCCGATGGTGTTTATGGAGTAATGCACCCGGTTGCCGGACAGGAGCTCCAGGCAGTCAAGCACCTGCTCGCGGTCGCGCCAGGTGTACATGAAAAGCGTTTCAAAGCCCATCTCGTAGCCCGCGACGCCTATCCACAGCAGGTGGCTGTGAACGCGCTCAAGCTCGCCTATAAGCACGCGGATGGCCTTCGCTCTCTCGGGCGTTTCGGCCTTGGCCGCTTCTTCCACGTTGGTCACATAGCAGGTGGTGTGGGAATGCGAGCAGATGCCGCAGACCCGCTCAAGCAGGTACATGTTCTGTATGAAATTGCGTTCCTCCGCCGCTTTTTCCATGCCGCGGTGGTTGTAGCCCAGGTTTATGGTGGCTTTATCTATCTGCTCGCCTTCCAATACCAGCATGAAATTTTCCGGCTCTTTAAGGGCGGGGTGCTGCGGGCCCAGCGGTATGGTTATCTTTGACATTATTTCGCCTCCGGAGTTTTAGAAGCGGCTGCTTTTACCGCGGCCTGAAAATCCGCGGTTTTCCAGGTTTTGCGCAGGGGATACTGGTCTTTCGGGAAATCATCGGACAAAGGGTAGCGTCTGCCGGGCGGCAGTCCCTCGATCTTTATGCCCAGAAGGTCCTCAAGCTCCCGCTCATAGGAAATAGCGCTCGGGAATATCCCCGTGACCGTGGGAAGTTTCGGGGAGGAAAGGGGTGTTTTAACTTTTACAGTGGCTATAATATGCGTGTCGGTGACGTGGTAAAAAGCGCCCAGGTTTTCCCCCTCGTCAAAACCGGTTATGGTGGAGATATGATCATAGCCCGCGGTCTTCAGGAACTCAATTACCCCCGCCAGTTTTTCAGGCGCGGTCTCAAGCCATACCCTGCGCGCGCGCTGGATATTTACAGCGCCGATCCCCGCTCCGAATTTGTCCTCAAGCAGTTTTTTCAGCTCTTCTTCTTTTATAAATTCGCTCATAATTTTCCTTAAACTTCAGTTCTCAAGGCTTGAAAGCAGTTTCACCACGCCGTCTATTATGGCCTCGGGCCGTACGGGGCAGCCGGGAATATACGCCGAAACGGGCAGCACCTGGTCAAGTCCGCCGGGCACTACCGAATAACACCCGTTAAAAACACCGCCCGAACAGCCGCAGGCGCCTATGGCCAGCACGAATTTAGGTTCCGGCATCTGCTCGTAGATGCGTTTCAGGCGCGGCACCTGCTGGAGGGTGACCGGCCCCGATACCACAAGCACGTCGGCGTGCCTGGGCGTGGATTTTAAAACTATGCCGAAGCGCTCAATATCATATTTGGGCGTAAGGGCGTCCACTATTTCTATGTCGCAGCCGTTGCAGGCGCCCGAGTTGAAATGCAGTATCCACGGCGACTTAAGCCTGGACCAGAGTACGAGTTTGTCTATGGTTTTCATAATTATTTTTCAGCCCACAAAGAGTATTGCAAGTATAACCGCTATGGCCACAAGGTAGCCGACTACCAGCGCGATCCCGGCGGAAATGGGGTTGAAGCTCCAGGTGGCTATCATCAGGGCCGCCACATGCAGCAGCGTGAAAAAAATAGCGAAAGGGAAGAAACCCTGGTAGTCCGGGCTCACTCTTTGCTCGCTCACTTCTTCGCCGCAGCCGTAGGGCTTGTTCTTGCCGGAACCGGGCGCGGTTTTGGGCGCCGGAGCAAGCGGTGTAAGCAGTTCGGCCACGAACATGATGAACAGCAGGGTTATTATAAACGCCACCGGCGGTGAAAGCAGTATGTTCATTTTATTTTATCCTTTCAGCCCTTTCAGGTCCCAGATATCCACCGATTTGTTTATCCTGAAATTTTTTGCCAGAAGCGCGAGCCCCGTCGCCACCACCACCACTTCGATCACTATCATGGTGATTATGACGGCCTGCGCGAGGCTGAGATTGTTCGTAAGAGCTCCGCTCGAAATAACGGCAAGCAGAGCGGCTTTTGACATGATCTCAAGGCCGATAAGCTGCCGCAGCAGGCTGCGCGAAACCAGCATGCAGTAAAGCCCTATGAACAGGATGAGGGCTATAAAATACCAGTCAAGAGCGAAGAAGTTGGTCATTTGGCTTTCCTCGGAAATATGGATTTGATAACAAAAACTCCGGCCGCGAGTATGGCCGCCTGGCCAAGCAGGTCTGCCCGCCTTATGTCCCAAAGGGTTATGCCTATAGGATTGTTGCCCGAGGCGATCTTTGCGCCCGCGGAAAGCGCTTCAAAGAAGGCCGGAACGGTAAACCACAGGACTATGGCCGCCATGGCCGCCGCGAGCGGCAGGACCATGAATTTTATACGGCTCCGCGCGTCGGCGTCCGCGCTGCCGCGCACCAGGCTGACCGCGCCCACGAAAAGCACCGTGATCAGTCCCGCGCAAACCGAAAGCTCGAAAACCGCCGCCCAGGGCGCGAAGAAATCAAAAAGTATAAGGCTGGTACCTATGCTTACGAGGGCCAGCATAATAGCGCCTATAAGCAGGTCCCCCGCCATAACGGCGGTCCCGGCGCAAACTGCGGTCAACATGAACAGCAGCGTGTGGTAGGTCATAAAATCATCCTCTTTGCGATCGTTTCAACCAGGTAAGTGTAGAAGTATGGGAATAACAGCCCGATCGCAACTATAACGGCGCTCAGCAGCACCACCGGGGCCAGCATCGGGGCGGAAACTTCTTTTGCGGCTTCGGCGGCCTCGCTCTTTTTGCCGAAGAAAACTTTCTTCTGCATTACCATGAAATAGGCAAGCGTGACGATGCTGAACAGCAGGGCGAGCATGGCGTAAACTTTAGCTCCCCCCGCCCAGAGCGCGATTATAATAAGCAGCTTGCTCCAGAAGCCTGAGAGCGGCGGTATGCCCGCCGTGGAGAGAAGAGCTACGACCGAGGTCCAGGAAGTCCAGGGCATGGCGTGTTCCATGCCGCCCAGTTTTTCCATGTCGCTTGTGCCGGCCGCGTACTCAAGGCTGGCGCTGTTCAGGAACAGGACGGTTTTGAAAGTGGCGTGGTTGAACAGGTGAAAGATGGCGGCTATTACGGCAAGCGGAGTGCCGAGTCCCGCCGCCAGCACTATGTAGCCCAACTGGCTGATGCTTGAGAACGCAAGCATGCGCTTCAGCTCTTTCTGGCGCAGGGCCGCAACGGCCCCCACGACTATTGAAAGCATGCCCAAAAACATCAGCGTGTTCGCAAGAGCGTCAGCCCTGCCTTCGTAAAACCGCATAAGCATGGAGATACGTATTATGGCGTAAACGCCGGAAACTTTGGTCACTATGCCGGCCAGATACGCCGATACCGGTGAGAAAGAGCCCTGGTATGCGTCGGGCGTCCAGGTGTGGAACGGGACAATGCCCGCCTTTATAAGCAAGCCGAGCAGTATCAGGCCCATGGCAAAAAGCACCGCCCCTCCTGACATGCCGGAGGACAAAAATATCTTTACGCTTTCAAATGAAAAGCTGCCCAGAGACAGGAGCAGCAGGGAAAGCCCTATTATTATGAAGACCGAAGCCGGGAACGTAAGCAGGAAATATTTTATGGCGCCTTCAAGGCCGGCCGAGGTGTCGTCAGTGGTAATAAGGGCGAAAGAAGTTACCGCGAGCACTTCAATGTAGATGTACAGCGTGAAGAAGTCGGAGGTCGTTACCACGCCGCACATGGCGGCCACCGAGGTCATAATAAGACAGTAATAGGCCTGCCGGTTAGGCATAGGGCCGGCGAAGAACGCTGAAAAGAAAACCACGGCGAGAGCCACCATGTAAACGGCGAATACCATCAGCAGCGAGAACCCGTCGCCCGGAATATCCGCAAAAGAATTTGCGATGTTCGCCGGGGTGAAAAGCAGCCAGGCCAGATTGGCGAGTCCCGCGAGCAGGGTGACATTGGCCAGAATATCGGCGAGGCGCGGTTTATTCCTGGCGGCGCAAGGGATGATGATGGCGGTTAATAACGGGATCAAAATGTAAGCAAGCAGACCTCTTTCCATTATCGTATCCCTCCGTAGTTCGCGGTTATAAAGATGTAAACAAGCGCGCCGGCTATGGTAAGCGCCATATAAAGCGGGTAAGAGCCGTTGTGCAGGCGGCTGGAGGCGCCTGAGAACATTCCGCCAAGGCTCGAGGGCAGGGCGTCGGTAAGGTAGTCAAAAAAGCGGTCTATTTTATAGATCGCCGCCGCCACGAAGGGTACGGCGCGCATCGCCTGCTCGTAGGGGTCAAAGAAACGCTTTTCCGCCAGAGCGTAGGTCCCGGCAAGCAGCGGAGCGTTGTGTATATGGTCGGAGGCTTTCCAGGCCCTGCCGCCTGAAAGCGTGTAGCCGACAATATGGTTGATGACCGCCGCGAGTATAACTATGAGGGAGAGCCAGTAAAGCTCGTCGGGGTGGAAGCCCGAAAGCACGGGGGTATGCAGGTTAAGGGTATACATGGCCGGCCTTATCAGCCAGTTTATAGGCAATGCGGCGCCGAAGCCGAAAGCGATGCACAGAGCCGCAAGTATGGCCATGGGCAGCAGGTTCGAGAACGGCGCTTCCCTGACCTCCGTAAGATCGCCGGCCCGTTTGCCGAAAAAGGCCGCGTGGCCCAGTTTAAGGAAAGAGGCCAGTGTCAGGAAAGAGCCCACCTCGGCCGCCCAAAAAAACACCGTGTATCCCGTGGAGAGTGTTCCCTTGTAGATCATTTCTTTTGAAAAGAAACCGTTCAGGGGGGCTATGCCGGAAATGGCGGCCGCCGCTATTACGAAACAAATTCCGGTCACGGGCATGGCTCTGAAGAGCCCGCCCAGTTTTGACAGGTCGTTGGTGCCGGTCCTTTTCTCCACCGCGCCGGCTGTCATGAACAGGCAGGATTTGTAAACGGCATTATTGAGCATGTGGAAAAGCCCGCCCGCTATGCCTATGGGGTTAAGGGTGCCGATCCCGAGTATCATATAGCCGGCCTGGCTTACGGCGTGGTAAGAGAGCAGGCGCTTGTAATCGGTCTGCACGAAAGCCATCATCACGGCCGCGAGTATCGTTACCGCGCCGAGCGTCATCAGCACCAGCTGCATGGCGCCGTTAAGGGAGAACAGGTAAACGCTTATGCGG
Organism: Elusimicrobiota bacterium; assembly: GCA_026388155.1. Classification (NCBI taxonomy): domain Bacteria; kingdom Pseudomonadati; phylum Elusimicrobiota; species Elusimicrobiota bacterium. Next base: position 36,709 of record JAPLKI010000014.1, on the reverse strand, counting down.
GCCAGAAAATAAATGCCGAGCAGCTTGTCCACGGCGGCGGGCACATAAGCCATGAAAGGGGCGCTTGAGTCGGTGGCGGCGTCGGGGATCCAGGTATGGAAAGGAAAAGCTCCCGCTTTTGAAACCGCTCCTATCATCATCAGCACGTAGGCGAATCCCGCCCAGCCGTTCATGGTAAGTTTCGCGCTTGCGATCACGGTCATATTCATCGAGCCGGATATGCAGGCGACTATGGTAACTCCGACCAGCAGGCAGAGGTCCGTTACGGCGTTTATCAGAAAAGCCTTTTTCGCCGTGCGTTTTGCCGCCTCGGTTTTCTGTGAGAGGGCGATGAAAGTGTAAAGGAATACCAGAAGTCCTTCCCAGAAGAAAAGGAGCGCCAGCAGATTATCGGACAGCACGGCGCCCGCCGCGAACGCCTGTGTCATCAGCAGGTTGAAGAAAAACCACTTCGCGCCGCCTTTGTTCTCAAAGCTGAAAGCGTATATAGATATAAGGAAAGAGAAAAATGAAACGGATAAAAGCAGAAATGAGCTTAAATTGTCCGCCTTTAGCGTGAAGTTAAGGCCCGCGCCGGCCCAGGGCAGATCAAGGGTTATGGTCTGGCCGAAAAGAGCCGAAAAAAGCGTTGAAACGCCCGCGAGCAGGCAGACCGCCGTTACTCCGGAAGTAAGCAGCTCTTTCAGGTATTTTGTTTTTTCCGGGAGAAGAAGGACAAGCAGAGCCGAGGCCAGCGGCAAAACTATGGGTATGAGTAAAAGGTTCATTGGAGGTTCACCCCTAATTGGTTTATGAGCAGGTCAACATAATAGGACGGATAATAGATCAGAGCTCCGAGCGACAGGCCTATAAGGGCGAGCGCGAACACGCTTGCTACCATCACGGTAGAGCCCTCGTACGGAGAATCCGGTTTTTCCGCTCCCAGAAACACCAGGTAGAACATCCTGGTCAGGTATAAAAGCGTCATGATCGCGCCGGCCAAAAACATAAGAACCACTCCCAGGCTTCCATTCTGCGTGGCGCCCTTGAACACAAGGAACTTGCTGAAGAAACCGCCGAAAGGCGGTATGCCCATCACTGAAAGCGAGCAAAGCGCGAAAGAAATGCCCGTTACCGGCATGGTTTTGAACAACCCGCCCATTTTAGTGATATCCTTATTATGGGTTTTCTGCTCTATTATGCCGGCGCACAGGAACAGGCCGCCCTTGGCGATACTGTGCATCAGTATGTAAAGAAGTCCGCCCATGAAGGCGACTCTGCTGCCCGAGGCCAGTCCCAGAAAGATGAAAGCTATCTGACTTACCGTGGAATAAGCGATTATGCGCTTAATGTCTTTTTCCACCAGGGCCGCGGCCGCCGAGACAATGGCGCTCGCGCCGGCTATCCAAAGCACGGCCTGCGAAAACTCCGGCGCCGCCACAAAGGTAACTCCGAAGATCCTCGCGTAAGCGTAAACGCCGATCTTAACCAGCACCGCGGCGTGCAGCAGCGCGGTTACCGTGGACGGCGCGACGCCGGCGTCCGGCAGCCAGGTTGAGAACGGCAGAGTGGCCGACTTCGCCAGTATGCCGATAAGTATCAGAGAGGCCGCCAGCATGGAAATATTTTCGCCGCGAAGCAGGCGCATGTCCATGGAGCCTTTGTCGAAATAAACCAGCAGGATGCCGGCCAGCATGCACAGCGCGCCGAAGACCGTTACCAGAAAAGTCTTATTGGCTTTCAGCACGTCCCGGTCGCTGCGGAAAAAACCGACCAGCCGCCAGCTGGCGAACGCGGTGAGTTCCCAGAACACATACATCCAAAGCATGTTCGCCGAGAACACCAGCCCCATCATTGAGCCCAGAAACAGCACCACCATGGTGTAGTACTCGGTCTGGTTCTCATAATGGGAAATATAATCCACGGAATAGATAAGTATTATGGAACTTACGAAAGAGGAAATGACCGCCATGAAAACGGAAAGCATGTCGGCCGAGAGGACGAAGTCAAAGCCGAGCGGGAACGAAAGGGAATAGTTCGTGACCATGCCGTTCATGGCGCTCGGCAGAAGCCAGGCGGCCGCGATAAAAGTGACAAGGCCTAATGCCACGGCTAAAGTATTCCTGGCGGTGACGGATATCTTTTTGGCGAAAGGTATTAAAAAAGCGCCCAGTATGGGCGCCGCTACCGCTGTTTTCAGGGCGAATATCAGATTCAGGTTTGAGGGTGTTTGATCCATAATTTTTCCTATCCTATTAGTTAAAATTGTAACAAAAAGAAATGACGACATTCAAATTGCGCAGGGAAGGCCGCATGCGGGTTCCCTGAACAGCGTCCCTTTCGACCCGGTAGGCGGCAGGCCTTTCGGCCCTTGTGATAATTGTTCCGGGCGTGTTAAGATGTAATCAAGAGGTTTCACGGATATATGAAACACCGGGCTATCGTAATTGCGGCGGCGCTTTGTTGCGGTTTTTTGTCCTATGTCTGCGCCGCAGACTGGAACGGGCTGGATGACGCCGGACTGTCGGCGGCCCTCTCGGGATTCAAGGACATCGCGGCGCCGCCGATCGCGCCGGTACAGCCGCCTGAAAGGCCCCGCCGGATCATCTGCGTGGACGCCGGCCATCCGAATACCTTCAACAGCGGCCTGGCCCCCGTAAGCGGGACGAACGAAACCCATATAAACTGGGTCGTGGCGGTAAAGCTTGAAAGGATACTGAAAGAAAAGGGTTTTGATGTGCTGATGACGAAATCGTCCGAACTGCAGTATGTGGAGAATAAAGAGCGGGCGCTTATGGCGAACAACGGCGGAGCGGCGCTGGCCGTGCATCTCCACTGTGAGAGCAGCCCGGGCACAGGATTTGTAATATATTACCCGGACCGGCAGGGCGTAGAAGATTACGGGAACGATCCGGACAACGGTTTCAAAGGACCGTCCAAACAGGTAATAGAGGGAAGCCTGGTTCTGGCCGAGGCGATGCGCAAGGGTATGGCGCCCGCGCTTGCCGGGAGTCTGGACGACGGAGGAGTGCGCGGAGACTCGAAAACCCAGGTGGGGTCCAATCAGGGCGCGCTGACCTTCTCGATCTTTTCCAAGATACCCACGATAACGATAGAGATGGCGGTGCTGACCAACAGGCACGACGCGGCTTTTATAAAGTCCGATGAAGGGCAGGAAAAGATGGCGCAGGCCATAGCCGCCGGAATACTGCTCTACCCTATCCCGTAAAAATAAAATCTCCTTCCTTTTTCCTCCTGATTTCCGCAACTCATCAAAAATCGAAGGTTCTAACGACGATAGCATGCTGGATTTTGGGTGTCTCGCAGCCAAAATTTAGAGTTCGCGGGTCCTGTCGGGGGACTGGAACGCAAAACCAGGGTCGGGACACACCGTGCCCGCCCTTCCGTTCCTCGGCCTCGCCGCTTACGCAAGTCTCGGCCTCCGGACGGTTTTGCTAACCCAGTTCCCCCGCCACCCGCTCCAAATAGTGAATCGCGACTTATTTCACATCAACCGCGCCCCCGACATTACCTACCCACCAGCAGGCTCGCGCACTTTTTCCTAAGAAGGCCAAAGTGCGGGACAAGCCCCGACTTGGCGATCGTGTGGCTCATTACCAAAAGTTATAATAAGTTCCAAACACAATTTTTAAATTGTGTCCAGCTCACCGTCCACCAAACGCCGCACCCGGCGCGGATTGGCTTCCTGCAGTTCTTCCGGAAGGGCGGCGTCCGGGAACCCCTGAAAGCAGACCGGCCGCACATACCTGTATATAGCCGCCGTCCCCACGCTTGTAAAAAAACTGTGGGTAGCGGCCGGATAAGGCCCCCCGTGATGCAGGCTTGCGCAGGGCTCAAGGCCCGTAGGATAACCGTTGAAAAGAATGCGCCCGGCCTTGCGCTGAAGAACCCGTACAAGTTCCCCGTATTTAAGCAATTCGCGCTCCGTGCCGTGGATGGTGGCGGTAAGGCTGCCCGGCATGCCCCGCGCGATATCCAGCATCTGCGCCGTATTTTTACAGCGGTAAATAACGGTGGCGGGGCCAAAAACCTCCTCGAATAACTCCGGCCGCTTTTGTATCAGCCCGGCGTCAGCCGTAAATATTTTGCAGGCCGCCATTTCAGGCCCGTCGCCGAGCGGCGTCCCGGCCGCGGTCCCGGCCAGTTTAACTCCCGGAATGGAAGCCAGCCGCTCCGTGCCGCGATCGTACGCCTTTTGTATGCCGTCATGAAGCATAGGCGCGGGCGGAACGCATGAGGCATTTTTGCATACCGCCGCCAGGAACTTATCAAACGCCGGCCTGTCAACGGCAAGTACCATGCCGGGGTTAGTGCAGAACTGTCCCACGCCGGTGTTCAGCGAACGGACAAAGCCGTCGGCTATTTCTTCCGCGCGCGTGGCTGCCGCGCCCGGCAATATAAAAACCGGGTTTACGCTGCCCATTTCGGCGTACACGGGTATCGGGTCAGGCCTGGCGGCTGCCGCGTCAAATAATGCCCTGCCGCCCCGGAGAGAGCCCGTGAAGGCTGCAACCGCGGTAAGAGGATGCTTCACAAGCGCAAGGCCGGCCTCATAACCGGAGGATTGCAGCAGAGAAAACATTCCCGGGGGCAGCTTTGCCCAGGCTACCGCTTCGGTGATAACGCGGGAAACCAGCTCGCAGGTGCCCGGGTGAGCCGGATGCCCTTTTGCCACCACCGGGCAGCGCGCGGCAAAAGCGGCCACCGTATCGGTGCCGGCCACGGAAATTGCCAGCGGGAAATTGCTCGCCCCGAAAACCACAACCGGCCCGACCCCCACGCAAACCGTGCGTATATCGGGTTTGGGCAGGGGCTTGCGCCCGGGCAGCGCATGGTCTATGCGGGCCTGCGCCCATGAGCCGCCAAGAGCCAGCGCCGCGAAAGCCCGCGCCTGTCCGGCGGTGCGGGCCAGCTCGGAGCGCAGCCGTTCCACCGGCAGAGCCGTCTCCAAATGCGCGCGCGCGATAATTCTCCCGCCCTCAGCTTCCAGCCCGTCCGCGATCCGTTCCAGCAGCGCGGCGATAGTTTTAACAGGCACGGTCTGTAAAATTTCAAAAGCTTTGTCGGCCAGTTCCAGCGCGCGGTTAACTTCAGTAGCGCCGGCCTCGCAGAACGCGGGTTCCAGTTTCCCGCCGTCAGCCGGATTCACTCCCCGGAATTTCTTTCCCCCCGCCCCGCAATATTCCCCGCCGATAATATGTCTGCCGGTTAAGTTTTTTTCCATTGTTTTTATATACGATGTTCCGTCTCCCGGGGCGTTCCCGCCCGGTTAAGATCTACGGGGATATTCCCTTTTTCATGGTTCTCCGAAATCAACGGCTTTGTGAAGGTCCTCCACCTCTTTTGTCATATCATTTGCGGTTTTCCACCTCATATATTTTTTAGCGTAAGCGTTGCCGTGCGCGGCGGCTTTCCCGTACCATTTAACCGCCTCGTTCTCGTCCTTTGCCACTCCTATCCCGTACCTGTACACACGGGCCATGTTGTGTTCCCCCGTCGGGGACCCTTTGTCGGCCGCCATACGATACCACTTTACCGCTCCGGCAGGATCTTTCTTCACGCCCAGCCCGTCCTCATATAAAATGCCGATTCCCACCATGGCCGGGGCGTAATTCTGCGCAGCGGCCTTGTGGAACCACTTCAAAGCTTCGGCATAATCCTTTTTAACGCCATAACCGCGGCGGTACACTATCCCCATATTATATTGGGCCGTTGAATGGTTTTTTTGCGCTGCCTTCATAAACAGCTCCATGGCCTTATGGTCGTCCCTGGCCACTCCCAGCCCCAGGTGATACATCCGGCCAAGCGACGTTTCGCCCTTCGGGTCGCCCTGCGCCGCCGATTTGCGGCACCATTTCAGCGCCTCGGCGTATTTTTCAGCCGCCCTTTTCCTGACTATTTCCTGCACCGTCGTCGTTTCAATGGTAAGGTTCCTGCCGCTGCCCGGGAATATATCATTGTCGCCCATGTATATCACGCAGAGCATGGCCTGGGCTTCGGAATTCCCTGATTCGGCGATTTTAAGATAGAGGTCCCTGGCGTAGCCATAATTATGCGCGCTATACTCGTCGTTCGCTTTTTTCATGTCCAGCCCGGCATCCGGCTTGATAAGCGGCGCATCTTCAGCGCGCAGCACCGTGGCCCCGCAACAAAGAAGCGTTCCCAAAAGCGCACATTTAATGTGGTTCATGACATTATTATTCCTCGCTTTTATATTATTTGCAGCCCATGGTCTTGTAGCGTTTTTGATAGTCTTCGTGGTTTGTGGCGGTCATTTCCGTTTCCCAAAGCTGGACAGGCGCGCCGTTGGGCAGAAATATCCGCTTCCTGGCTATCAGTTTGTCCTTGACCACAAAATTCACGTCTTCCACCCTCACCCCGGCTATGCTCATTGAGAACTCAAGGAAATTCCAGTCCCAGTCTCTGCCGTGCAGACTGCCGGTGCCGGTAAGCTTTGAGGACTCGCCGGCGGCCAGAGTGTCAGTTATCGTCACCGAAGATCCTGTCACCTTCATGTAAACCGGTGAGATCCTGGGCTGTTTGCCCGGTTCCTGAAAACAGGCTGTCTCGGTAATCATCCCACCCTGGGGGTCTATGATCTTTTCCAAAAGGAGTTTTTGTGTTCCCGTCCGGCCCGAAAATAAATCCAGTATGCGGGCATTGCCGTAATAAAACAGGTTCTGCCGGGCCGGCTCCGAGGCCCCCCTTGCGGGCGGAACACCCGCGCAAAACACCGCAACCGCCGCCAGTAAACACCATATTTTAATTTTCATGCTGTCTCCTCTCAGCTGCTTCGCCTTTTTTATCCGTGAAGATGCAAACAATCTTCAGGTAAAGTGATAAAGCTCCCGCTGCCTTTTGCTTTTAATCAAAGCCGGGCAGACCTTGCCGGATAATTCTGGAAAATGCCCGGTCCCGGCCGGCAGCCCTGCTGCGTTCGTTGATGAAACTGCGCCGCTTGAGCTCCTGTAAAGGCAGGGTCTGGTCCATCACTCCCAGCTTGTACACCATTTCATCCAGATGGCCGCTGGCAAGAATGCGCCAGTCGAACTTTGCCTTTGGATAGTAGGGGACAACATGTTTCCAGATATCGGTGGTACAGTTCGCGGTCAGGGCATTATACCATTCAGGCTTGTCCTTCAATTCGTTAACGCTGCGCAGATAGTCCATGAAAATCATCTGGATCATTTCCGGGTCCGCCGTAATGTGATACAGGTAAACATCCTCCCCTTTGCGGTAATTGGTGCGAAGCCGCACCACATCGCGCTCGTCGGCGACAATATAGGTCAACTCATACTGTTTAAAAAAACCCCTGACAGAAGAATATTCTTCGCCTTTCTTCTTCCGGGCCTCGATGGAAAAACAGACGTATTTGTCGCCGCCAAGTCCGAAGCTGAGCATAGTATGCGCGACATGAGGCAAACCCCAGTCAACCATAAAAAGGTCCATACTGCGCACTGATCCAAGCGTGAAGGTCCTGTCATAGTGCTGGACAACATAATCTTTCTCGGTCCGGTAATCACAGTCGCGGATATTGTGAATAGTAATGGTGCTGCCGCTGATGTCGGCGGAGGGAAGCGTTGCCACATCGGGCGCCCATTCCCGGTTGTTGCTTGGGGGCAGGAGCAGCCACCATGCCAGTACCAGCGCGAACACCGGCAAAAAGAAAATCGTTTTCCGGCTATTTTTCCGGGGAAGAATGACACTGCAAAGCGCCAATATCCCGAAGGCCCCCGCGGCGGCAAGACGCGGACCGGCGGAAAGATTGGAGTAAACGAGCGCCGTTATTGCCCAGCACGACATAGCCAGGAAACCGAGCCAGAAAAAGGCCTGCTTGATCTTCATGATATAAAAAGGCTCCTGCTGCCTTTTGTTTGCCTGGTTTACTTTAATAGCTGTACATATACGTTTTAGAAGCGTTGACATCCTTGTGGTTGCAGTTTATTATTACCGTACCCCACAGGGGCGAGGATTTATCGCTCACGTATATCCAGCCGCCGGCGTCATCCACTTTTGTTATAAGCTCATCCATGGTCGTTACTTCGGAAACCAGTTTAACGGCGTTCGACGGTTTATTGTGCCCGGGCGGCATTATGGAAGGTATTGAAGTGAGATATTTTGAATTCTCCGTAAGCACGGAGAGGTCGTAGGGGAAAAGGCCTTCTTTGTCTCCGTAATAGACCATTGTAGCGGAACGCAGGGCGCTTAAAGCTCCTTTTATTAGGTCCGCTTCCGTTTTTTCCTTTATGGCCTTGAGTTGCGTCTGGTCGAGAGCGGCGCTCAGGGTTTTTTCTATTTTTTTAAGAGTGTCAAGGCCGGCCGCGGCGGCAGCCGGATCGTTCGAAGAGGTTATTTGGCCGAGATATTGTATCCCCGGCTGTATTTTCTGGAGTTCTTCATACAGCTGCAAACGCAAAAGCAGTTCCTCCCCCAACTCGCCGCGCACTGATTTCAGGGCGTCCAGTTTTTTATTAAGTCCAGCCTTGCCTTCATTATCAGATTCCGTCATCATGGCGCCGAGCATGGTATTAATGTCGCCGGCTGTTTTCTGTATCTGAGCATCAATTTCCGCGTTATTTGTGTCAGTCTGCGCGTAAGCCGCCGGCGCTAATAACAAAACAATCAGAATTGCTGCGGTCATTTTATATTCTCCCTGGTCGATTTATTTTCTTCTCTGCTCCCCGTAGTTGTCCTGTAGAAAAAACTGCTGCCCTTTCGCCCCTATTGCTAGCCCGGGAGATCGTTCTCGTATTTTAGCTGCGGAATATTTCCTATCTTAATGTTTTTGACTACAAATTCGTAGTGTTTTTTTAGTTCCGCGTATTTTTTATCCGGGCAGACGAAAATTACTATATATCCCATCTCCGCCGCGGGATGCTTCAGGAAAATAATATCATACTGATAAGCCGTCCCGTCCTCAAAGTATGTCCCGTGATATTGCTTCGCTCCTTTTCTGAGCGGGGGCTCCACGGGCTGCAGGGCTTTTTTGAAATGGTCTTTATACCCCGAAAGCGAGTTTTCAATGAACGCGTCGTACGATGATTTGAGAACGTTCGCGGAAACCGCAAGGGTAACGGCGCGGGCTTTCCCCTCCGGTTTGGCGACTTTCAGCCCTATGAACGCGCCTGTCATCTTCCCCGGGTCGCCCCTGAAATTGTCCTCGGACTCGAACGAGGCCGGATATTTTACTTCCAGGTCCATCTGCCTGTTCCTGTATATGATAAGTTTTTGGCTTTCATGACGGACAAAAGGAACGAATTTGTTCAGATCGTCAGCCGCTAAGAGCCTTGAAAGCGTGAGACCCGTCGCGTATTTTAACATGCGGATATTCTTGTTCGCATCCGGCAGGTTGAGTATCTCCGTAGCCATAAAGATCGCGTCATTTTTTTGTCCCGCCCCCAGCAGAGTGCCGACCTTATTGTAGTAGTAGTCAATATTTTCAACCGAGGCGTGCGGCCGACCCTGCACAGGCGCAGGTGTTCCGTCGGTATAAACCGTCCCTTTTTCGTCCACCTGGTACCGGTTGCCCTGGGAATCCGTCACCCGGCGCAGTTTGCCCTGTGCGCTCTCCGCTTTGGCTTTGTGAGGCGCACCTCCCCCCGCCTGCCGAGGCGCCGCAGCCGCAGGCATCGCAATAATCAAAGCCGAAAAAAGCAATATTGTCGCAGACATAAAATAACCTCCGTGTAAAAACCGCGCTTCGGGGAACGGGTCATTATGGAGAGCCGGCAAATTCTCTGTGCGCTCCAAGACCGGGTTTTGGCGGATAAGCGCAGGGTCTTCCGCCGGCTCCGGAACCTGTTCCCTGAATTGTGCTTCGCACCCAGCAAAAAAACAAAGTTTTTTGCCTCAAACATCCTCGCCGTCCCGGAGGCCGTCTGAAGGCCATAGGCCCTGATACGGCACCTACGCAGGTATTGGGATTCGCTCCAGACCCCGTGCTTAAACCCTAAAAGGAGCGCCCAGGGAACCCGCCAGCTCTCTTTATAAACTATATGTCCCCGCCCTTATTTTGATACTTCCTATCTTACCCACCCGTAAATGTAAGCTTGTACCTTTTACCCTATCTGCCGCCCTTAAACCATATGACCATTATTATCAGGAAGAGAAATCCCGCAAAAATTACAGTCAGGATAGTTATCAAACATCCGTATTTATGAGTTGATGGTTCCTCCCTGAAACGGCCATCTTTATAGATTGGTTTGATATGTTCTCCTGATTTGCAGTAAACCTAAAACCCTTATCGCGGATGTGTAATGTAAAAGGTAGACGCTACCTTTCTTTACTCAACCACCTCTGCTGGAATATTTTGATCAAAATCTTTTAAATATCTTCTTATACGCCAGTCTTCTAGCGTTACATTGAATGCAGTTGCTGGCGCGATGAAAACCCAAAAGAATTCTTTCCCGAAATAAAAAACACTGAAAAGAAGCACGAATAAAAAATGGACAGAAATAATAGATAGTAAATTATGTCTAGTTAGTAACACCCAGGACAAGGAGGCAATATAGGCCAGAAATAAAAGCAGCTTAAATTCCCCTTGTAAAAGTATTTTCTGGAACTTACTCATATGACTCTTTATAAACTGCCGAAGTCGTGTTCACAATTTTCCCTTAAGCTGCAAGATTCAATCCCGCCCTACTTTTACGTGATTTAATCGTTTCCCATCGGTATTTTTGCCTGGATATGGGCGCGAATGATTGAGGTTAATTCATGTATTTCTTGAGGCTGTAAGACTTCTTGGTGGCGCGGAGCCTCAAGAGCGAAGGTTTTTGAATTCATAACCCAAACGTCGCCAATATAATTCTCCACCCAAAATTTGGGAAATAAGACTACCGGCTGTATAGCTGTTACTTTTTTGCGACCGGAATCTTCTAGCAGACGTTTGACCCATCCGGCAGTTTTGATGACCTGCTCTACCGGATTCCTTTTATTCAGAGACCGCCTAACTTTTTGGAATTTATCGCTTTTCGGGTCTAGATCCTTAGGCCCTATGTAAATTCCCCCATTCTGATACACCACCTTGTCATCTTTTGTCTTTGTCGGGTTCTTCACCTCTATCACATAAACCCCGCTTGGGCCAATCACCAGCAAATCCACATTAAATTTATCCCCGGGAACATCATTGATAATCTCATACCCGTTCTTAATTAAACCCTCAATCTCGTCCTGAGCATATTTTTCGCCGGTCATGCCCTGCCAATACAAATTTGCACGTCGTTCCAAAGGGAAAAAGCCAGCCAAGGAAAGAAGGGCTAAAAAAAGCAGATAGAAATTTATCTGTTTTAAAACAGTCAATTCAAGGAGGAACCAAATAATGGCTGTGAGGGAAATACCCAAAAGAATTCCCATGTAAAGGATTCGTTTATTAAATTCAACTTGAAGCGATTGTCCTGCAGTATGCAAAAAAGCTTTTGCAAAATATCTGGTCTTAGTGTTTTTAAACATTTTTCTCCTTAAATACCCTGGAAATTCAAAACCCAACAACCGCAATGCTCTATTTACCGACCTCAATTTGAGCTGGATTTCCTAAAATAATTTCTGGTCTTCGGTTGTATTTTTGAATTTCACCTTTTACCCTGACGGTTTTCTGTGAATAATATTTTTCCGGGCCTTCAATAAATTGAGATTGGTCGGCACTAAAAATAACTGCAGTAAAACACTGGTCCGGATACGACTTTTCAAAATTAAGAAATATAGTGTTGGTGTTTGAGCGAAACGCACTTGCAATCTTTCCCTCAACGACCATTTCTTTTTCGTAATAATTTGAGGTTTGACAAGCGCCAACAACCTTCAGCCCGGTCTTCTCCGTGGTTAATTGCTCCCATGAAAATTTAGTTTTCTTTTTTTCTTTAGTTGCGTTGCCGTTCCATTTGCAGCCGATTTTACCTTTTCTTGCCTCTTTTTCCGCTTGGACGATTTCTTTCCGATATTTAACATCCTCCGGCGAAAAACGGGCCACGGCCATTCCCTCTTTAACTAACGTCAGACCAATATTTTGATTATCAAGAAAAACATATCTCAAATATCGGCACCATTGATCTTTATCTTCTGTTTTCTTTTCCAGTTTTATTTCTTTGTTTAGAATTAACTCTTCCAATCTGTCTTTTGCCGGCTCATAACAAGGATGGTCCCTTTCATCAGCATCAATACCTAAAAGTCTGACGTGAGTGCCACCCTCTATCACAACGGTATCGCCATCGATAACTTTAGTGACTAATTTTATAGACCCATCCGGAAGCGCGGGAATATTGCTGCATTTGTCCGCAGTAGCCGCCACATTTGGTGCGTCTTTATGCTCAGTGGTTCCGTTTGTGTTCCCCTCCCCCGAAAAACAAATCGTTTCACCGCCTATTAAGGCCCCGATAATAATTGTCAAAAACAGTTTATATGTTTTTAATAAGTTTTTTATAGCGCTATCTCCAGGAAACATAATGTAAAAAAAAGGCCTTTTTCCTCTGAATAGTCAATCTTTCAAAAACGTCCCCTATACCTAGCATTTAAGCGTTTAAATAATGTCTCTTATCTCCCGCTTACGTTAGTTCACCAAACCCAATTGATTGCAAATAGCTGTAAGTTGAATCATAATACTCCGCCTTCCGTGTCGGGTCTTTCGGATTCCCATGTGGCACCATAATAACCATGCCTTGGCGGGCGCGGGTTAAAAGAACACGATAGGCATTTTTCTGGTACTGCTTTCTTTCCGGCTTAATTATGTGCTGCCACTTTTCACCGCAGAAAGACCAATTTTCCCAACCTTTGGGGGTATAGCGGAAATCGGCATCCCAGGCTACACAAGCATAATCTAACTCAAGGCCTTGTATATGGAACTCCGTAGCCACATCTTCCAGATAATAGGAAGACCGGGTATCCTCTTTGCTGTCAAGAAACCAGTGGATGGGGTCCACAGGGGATTTAACATCAATGGCATAAGGCTTTAGCCTTTCAGCCTGGGAAGAGACAACCAGGCCATACCTTTCAGTCCCCTGCGCTTTTTGCCTCAGCCACTCTTTTGCCTTATGCAGATCACGTGAGATGAATATGGGGTAGCCCTTTTCTGTAACCTCTTTTAAGGTCTTCCGTGCCCGCTGTGTATCCCTGTCCAGTATCTCTTTAACTAAATTCGAAACATTCTCCGCCCTGAAAGAACGCATAGAGACACGCAGGTGCAGCTGGTTTTTATAAGCCACTTTTAAAGGGCTCTGCTTTAGCTTCGCCAAGGCCTCACCCGAAGCATACTCCACGTCGGTAAGCTTAGAGGAAACATAAACATCCCACTTGGGATAACCACGTATAACCGAGTCTATCCACTCACTGATCCCGGCCTCGCCGGTGTTGATCTCCTGGCCGCCGCCAACCAGGCAGACTATAACCGCCCAGTCCGGGTGCCGGTCCATGCACGAGATAAGAAATTCCGGCTCGGATTTATTAAAGTATGGTTTGCCCATGCGCTTCATAAACCTGGCAGTCTGAGCCAGATTCCAAGCCCGCTGTGCCTCATCGAATAAGGCCACATGCTCTATTGGCGCCCCGGGGTCTTCCACACAATCATTGCGGAAATGGTGCACATTCTGGACAAATTCCTTAACCTCAGATAAAACCGACTTTTTAGTAACGCGCCGCCCACGCTGCTTTTCAACCCTAACCTTATCGCGCGCCAAAGCCTCGCGCATAACAGCAACCAAGGGACCATTACCAGAAAGGAAAACACTATAGGTTTTACTGTTTTTGTCGATATGACTGGTGGCGACATTTAAACCCACTAAGGTTTTCCCCGCCCCTGGCACACCAGTGACAAAACAAATAGATTTGCGCCTATTGTCCTTAGAATTCTCGATAATTTCGGATATTGTCTGGGTTGTTTTTAGTAAATCTTCGGCACCAGCATCACTGCGCGATATTTCTTCTACAGAATGGCCACGATAAAGCGCCATGGCGGCCTCTACGATTGTTGGCGTGGGGCAATAGTGACCGTTCTCCCAATCAGCGGGATTAATCTTTGGGCCTGAAGCAAACTGGAGGATAGCCTCCAGCACAGCAGTGAGTTGGGACGAAGAGCATTTAATGGGGTCTAACAAGGTTGGCTCATTTGCGGTAGCCGAAACCGCAAAAAGCCCAGCTACAGCCTCGGTGGCAATTAAAATAGGGGCAATAATCTGTTTATGGCTGGTTTCATGGAAGTTTTTAAGGTCCAGTGCATAATCCACAACCTGATCTATTGCATAGGAAGTAAACTCTTTAGCCCCGACCTTAAATTCGAGAACAAAAATAACCGGCCCCAGAATTAAAAGCACATCAATGCGCTGGCCCATGCGAGGGATTGAGTACTCAAAATAAACCTGCCCCTCTTTCCCTTTCAGTGAGCTTTGCAGAATCTCTATCTGTTGAACCCAGGCGCCAGTCTGTGTTGGTTCAACAGGAAACCTGGCAGCGGCACTGCCTGTGGTCAAAAAGCCTACAACCTTCTCTGTTGTGGTGGCACAGAAGGCAGGGATTGAATCTGAATAGTATTCTCGTTTCATTAAAAAGAATTGTCAGGTGACTTATAGGAAAAGGCTGTCTTAAATTTTGGACAGAGATAATAGGCGTTTAGTGTCTTTTTATCATAGCCATAATTTGATTTGTGAATGATATCGTCAACAAAATTCCGCCACTCTGCTCGAGAATTTATTAGCGAGGGGGTTCTGGGGTCAAGTCTTGATTTTTAGCAAGATTCTTAATGTGATTCTGAATCAGTAAAGCCTCAAACCCCGCTTGTGAAATTTTACATCTTTATAACGGCAGCGAATAGGGGATGTAACGGCAGAGGATAGGGGCTGGCGTATAGGGGACTAGGGAAGGAGTAAGACTGCTGCCATATGCCATAGGCCATAAGCCATAGGCAAAGACAATCCCCCCGCAACCAAACCGCCGGGGAGAATCTCGCACTTTTTCCGGAACAGGCCAAAGTGTGGGACAGGCACGGGTTTTTAACAATCCGGAAGAAAAATATTGAAAACAACAGTTTTTACGCCTAAATCATATCCTGAATTTCATAGCAGCTTTTCCTGTTTTAAACGGGTTGTCCGGCATCTGGCGGTCAGCTCTCTGGCGTGTTCAATGGCCTGGTGGAGGTGGGTCCGTAGGAGCGCCATGTGCGGCAATTCGGTGAAGTATTCGCTGACACGGATAGATTTGTCTTCCAGCTGGCAGAGTTCCACCTGTTCGGCATCGGCCGAGCCGCAAAGGATGAGGCCGATCGGGGATTTCTCCCCGGCGGCGCGTTCATACTTGTCCAGCCAGCGGAGGTAAAATCCCATTTGCCCCACATGTGCGGGTTGGAAGGACTCAAGCTTTAACTCGATAGCGACAAGCCTGCGTAGGTGGCGATGGTAGAAGAGCAGATCAAGATGAAAATCGTCCTTTCCGACGCTCATGCGCTTCTGGCGGGCGACGAAGCTGAAACCGGCGCCCATCTCCAGCAGGAAACTCTCTATCTCGCGCAGGATGGCGCTTTCCAGGTCACGCTCGCTGTAGGCTCCTTTTAGCCCCAGGAAATCCAGAAAGTAGGGGTCATGGAAGACGGTATCTGGGGTTACGCGGCCTTCACGGAGATTTGTGAGCTCCGCGGAGATGACCGCCTTGGTGTTCTTTGACAGGGCGGTGCGCTGGAATAACATGCCGCCGATTTTCTGCCTGAGCGTGCGGACATCCCAATGCTCTATCCGGCACATCTCGGCATAGAAGTCGCGGGCAAGCGGGTCTTTTAAGGGAAGGATCTCTATAAAGTGGCTCCAGCTCAATTGTGTCGACAGTGTCGACACAATTGCTTTATCGGGGAATGACTGAAAGAACTGGATTGAGCGGTAAAGCGAGCGAAGGGTAAAACCTTCCCCAAATTCAGCGCGCAATTCTTGCGACACTGTCGCGAGAATTCGTTTCCCGTAGGCAGCCCGGGCGCCCTGAAGGTTCTCTTTCAATAAGCGCCGCCCCACATGCCAGTAAAGCAAGGTTTGCGTGGAATTAGCCACAGTGGCCACACGCTGGCGCGCGGACTGGATGAGCGCCCGAAGATCAGATAGAAGGCCCGCTTCATCTATAATGGCCGGTTGCCACGGCCCAGTTGTCTGTGTTTGCCTCGGCTGCCCGACCGGCTTCTGCGGGGTTAGATTGAGTTTTTTTGAAGCGGGTTTGGGCTTTTTCATATCTAAACCTCCACCGTTTAAAATGTCCATCTTCTACAAATAGCATAGCAGACCAACGCGACAACTGTCTGTCGTGTTGGAAATGATTATTTTTGATTGTGTTACAAGAGCGACAGGGAAAAGGCTGTCGGGTTGTGTATAAAAGGCAGCTGCCTTTTGCTAGGCAGAAAAGAAAAAGATACCGACTTCCCCATCACCCCCCGCACTTTTTCCGAAGCGGCCAAAGTGCGGGGTAAACCGGATTTTTTAAGCAAATCCGGATGGAAGAAAAAGATAATCAGCATTACTATCCGATTTTATTCAAGCCTCCATAGTTGATTTGCTTATCAAGAAAAGCTTGGATTTCGTCTTTTCTGGGCAACGCAAGTTGATATTTTGAGATAAACAAGCGGTTGTCGATTCCTGATAAGGCATATTCGATAAGCGCATGATTTCTTTTGGTGCACAGCAGTATCCCGATGGGAGGGTTGTCTCCCTTGGCGGCCTCATTTTTCTTATACCAGTTCACGTAAGTGTTCATCTGCCCGAGATGCTCGTGCTTAAAACTATCTGTCTTCAGTTCGATCAGCACATGGCACTTGAGAATTCTGTGGTAGAACACAAGGTCAATAAAGTAATGCTCTCCGCCTATAAGTATCCGTTTCTGCCGGGCTTCAAAGCAGAAGCCTCTCCCCAGCTCCAGCAGGAAATCCTGCAGCTTAGTCAGAAGGGCGTCTTCCATGTCGGACTCCGCCATAACTTCCCTGGGTTTTGCGCCAATAAATTCGAAAACATAGGGGTTCCGGATAATTTGTTCAGCAGTAAGCGTCTCGGCTTTTGCCTGTGTTATCCGCGAAAGTTTATCCTTATTTTTTGAGAGTCTGGATCGTTCATAATAAAGGCTTGCGAGCTGCCGTTTCAACTCTCTGACCGACCAGTTGCCGCGGATACATTCGCCGATATAGAAATTGCGTTTAGGCCCGGGCTCCACTTCCGTTAATTCTTCAAAATGGCTGTAGGAAAGGTCATTCAGGAGTTTATCCGGAGGGAAGCCGGATTGTGGGGACATTGTCCCCATAATTTCGCTTGCCTGTGGTTTGTCAGGAAGCATGAACTGCAATTTTTGGGACAGCGTCCCAAAAATCTCCGGGAAAGCCAGATAAAAGTTACGGTAGAGATAAAGTTGCCATTGGGCGCAATTAGGAATTCTCTGCCCGGTAAGTTTTTCGGCTAAGGCGGCAAATAATCCTTCGCCGTATTTTGCGCGGTCTCTGCCGTTTAACTCGTATTCCTTAATGCGGTAGCCGAACAGCCAGTTGCGCAGGGTCAGGTTGGTGTTAACAGCCTTTGCCGCCTGATACTTTAAATTCTCGTGAACATGCCTGAGGGCTTGAATTAACCCCGCGAAGTCATGCCCTGCCACAGACTGCACAATTTTCTTTGCCTGGTTTTTTATAGTCATAATTCCCCCATGTCATAGAAATAGCATAGCAGACCAACGCGACAGCGTATTGTCGTTTTAGAAATGGCTATTTTTGTGTTATTATTTGGAAACGGGCTCAGGCCCTGGATATTGGGTATGGTGGAGGTGCTTCTAATGAAAAAATTTAACGGAACAATGGCGAGAGGGCTTGCCGCGGCCATCTTGCTGGCAGGCGCGCAGGCTGTGCGCGCGCAGGATAATTCCGCCGTATCTACTGCTACTGTCCAGCTCAGCAGTTCTTCGCACGAAGGGGCTAAATACGGGCATGCGGACAGCTCTGTGGCGGAGATATTAAAAAGCACATATACTACGGAACATTTTAACTTCTATTTTGCCGAGGACAAGGCCGCGCTGCAGGATATGTTTGCCGCCCTGGAAAACAACTACGCCAGGGTGACGAAATCGTTCAAAATACATCCGGCGAATAGGCTGAAAGTGGAAATATACCCGGATATACGGTCTTACCACCGCAGAACGTTCGGCGAGAACTCTCAGGACTGGATGGTGGGCAATTTCGACCCCGATGAAAGAGTATTAAGGATCGCCTCTCCGAACCATCCCGGGTCATATCATAAATATAAGGATGTCGTCAGGGCCGCCGTTCACGAGTTTGTGCATAGCGTTACTTTTGAGTACCGCAATTGGAGTCGCGACGGCCTGCCCGCCTGGCTGGACGAAGGTTTAGCGGTTTATTACGAGGGCCCGTTGGGGAAAAACGATAAAAAACGGATAAAAGAGGCGGTGGCGGCAAATAAGGTGCCTACTATTTCAAATATGCACGAAAATTTCCTGAAGTACGGGGGCTATACTTTTTCCTGTACCGTGGTGGATTTTATCCTGAAAAAATACGGGAGCGGGAAATTGCTGGAATTCATCAAGGATCCCGCCGCTTATGAGCGGATATTCGCAATGCCGGAAAATGAGTTCAGCGACGCATGGCACAAGTATCTGAAAGAAAAATATGGTAACGGCAGAGGCTAGTGGATAGGGGCTAGGGAAGAAGTAAGAGCGCTACAATAAGCTGCCGTAAGCTATATGCCGCAGGCAGAAAAGCCAAAAAATACTCACACTCCACCCATCACTCCACTAACATCTTTCCCGCCGCAGCCCGGCCGCGGTCCATCCTTTAATTTTCAAAAATCTCCCATGTTATAGTAAAACCACTTTAAGGTCTTTGCCGTATATGCGGCGCCCATTTTTAAGGATCCTGGCAATTAAGGGCGATTTCTGTCTGAGCTTCGCTTTTATCCCGGCCAGCGTCTGAATGTATGGTGAAAGCTGGATGTTGAATTTACGGTAAACTGTTGTTTGCAGCTCCTGTATGCGCCGCTCCATTTTCTTTGCGCTTGTGTAGTCGGCGGTAACTACCAGCAGATCCAGACCGCTATGGAGACGTTTCCGCCCCGTTACCATGCTGCCGAACGTAACTGCGGAAACGGTCTTTTTCCTGCCCGGGTATTTCGCAAAAAAAACCGCGATGGTTTTCAGCACCTGGCCGGGGAGGGCGGCTTCGGCCTTGAATAACGGGGTAAAGATATGTTCGACCAGATAATTTTCGGGATTTATCTGGTACAAATGGAGGTTGGCAATACGTCTGAAAAGCGCAAGTCCCCCGGCGTCGAGCTGTTTCAGGGCCTGATGGCAGGCGGGGGCGCTTATACCCGTTTGCCGCGCTATTTCCCTTCCGCTCCATTCCGCCCGGCTTTTCCAGAGAAAACGCAGGACCGCCGTCTGTGATCTGTTATTGAGCAGCGAAAGCGCGGATAATTTCATGGCCATATTGTTAATTTCTTCTAACATCTGTTAATAAATATTTACAAGCTAGTATATCAGGTCCAAAGCTTCCGCGTCAAGCCCTTTCAGGGTTTATCTTCGTCCTCTTAATCGCCCTATATTCAGGCATTTCCTGCAATAGGATAGCAGACGGACGCGACAGCGCGGTGTGGCGGCGTAAAAGACTATTTTTGGGTATTTTCTACTATGTTGTCAGGTAGTGCGTGGCGTCATAAGGCGGTCGTAATGAGGATGGCCGACGGCGGCTATTGCGGCCAATAGCAAAAAAGCCGATACGGATGCCGTAAATCTCCAGTATGGTTTTCAGCGTTTTGATTTCCGGGTTGCCGGCTGGCGAAAGCGTTTTATAAAGAGTGGTACGGCTCATCTTTGTGGACTTCGCCAGCACGCCTACGCCTCCCTGGGCTTTGACCACATTGCGCAGGGCTTTCAGCAGGAACCTAATATCCTTGTCTTCCGCTACTGCGTTAAGGTAAGCGGCGGCTTTTTCGGGAACGGCAAGGTATTTTTTAAGCCAACTTTGATGGGATATAGTGTTTTTCATTTTCTTCTCCCCCACTCAGTCCAAAGCCGTTGTGCTTTGCGGATATTTCTCTTTTGGGTTCCTTTATCGCCTCCGCAGATCAATAGGACTATAATTGGGCCATCCTCACCATAATAAACGCGGTAACCCGGTCCGTAATGTATCCGTAGTTCCCAAACACCCCGGCCCAAGGCGCGGTGGTCCCCGAAATTTCCTTCTTCAACGCGCGCTATGCGCTTAACTATCGCTGCCTGCCCTGAAATATCCGGCAGACTTTGCAGCCATTCCCCGAATAAGTCTTTACCAGCGGTGACATAGTGCAAAACCTTCCGTTTTTGCGGCTGCATATGTCTCTCCTATAGTGTATCCTATAAAAGACAGATTGTCAATGCCCCTTTGGCGGTTTTCAGGGCTATGGTTATAAATAGCATAGCAGACCAACGCGACACCGTATTGTCGTGTTCAAATGGGCGGGTTATTCGGATGTATCGTGAAAGGGCGGGGCAAATGTACCTATTAATTTAAAGAGGCGCCGGAATATAACCAGAGAAACGTGATATGCGTCGGAAAAATAGGAAGGGTGGGCGGGGTTTATTTTCGGGGGGTTTCCGGAAAGGAATTCACCATATTTTAAATAATTTCCTTTCTCAATCCTGGCAGCCCCAGCCGGTCAGTATCTCTCGGGCCATATTCACCATGGCGGGCAGGGCCTGTTCCGCCTCCGCCGTAAGAGTCTCCCTGAATACCGTGGGGTCTCTCACTTCCATGCATACCACCTGAAGCTCCCCCGGAAAAGCCATCCCAAGCCTTTCCGCCAGCTCCAGAATATGCGGCAGCCCGGCCGCGTGCTGCGACGGCGCCACGCAGCGCCGGAAATCATCCCGGTCCCAGCGGAGAATAGTCCCCGCCGGGCACTTGCCCGTGGCCGCCGCGTCAAGAATAAGAGCCTTAGTGTAGGGCTCAAGAAAATCAAGCAGCGGCAGCCCAGCCTCCCCGGTTTCCATTACATCAACGCTGCCGGGGAATTCAGCGCTTAAAATCCTGGCCGCGTGAAAAGCCACTCCGTCATCGCCAAGAATATCGTTGCCTAAGGCAAGAACGAGTGTTTTTTGGAATTTTTTCATTTTTTATTTCTGAACTAATAATTGGTGGAGTGGGTGGCGGGGGAGCTGGGTTAGGCCGTCTGTTGCGCATAGCGCTTGATACGGCACGTCCATAGGTCAGCAAAACCCTCCGGAAGCCGAGACTTGCATAGCGGCGAGGCTGAGGATGGGAGTAGCGGCCACGGTGTGGCCGACTACGGTTTTGCGTTCCAGTCCCCCGACAGGCCCTGCGAACTGGCTGTTCTTCTACCGCCGGATCTCTCTGATAACTCCGCCTTTCATGTCGCGCAGCGTTACGATCATCGGCATCTCGCCGGGCAGAGTGTGAGTGGCGCAGCCGAAGCACGGGTCATAGGCGCGGAAAGCCATCTCCACCATGTTCAGCAGGCCGTCGTCTACCTTGCCGCCCTTGATAAGGCCTTTAGCCGCCTTGTCCACGCTCATGGCTATGCGCGCGGAATTGTTCAAAGTAGCCACTATAAGATTAGCCCGGCGTATCAGGCCGTTCTCGTCGGTCTCGTACTGGTGTATAAGCGTTCCGCGCGGCGCTTCCACCACGCCCACCCCTATCTTCGGGGTTTTGGTGGGGATGGTGCGGAATTCCTTGCCGGTCAGTTCCGGGTCGTTGACCAGTTCCACTATGCGCTCGGCGGCCTGCAGCATTTCCACCACGCGCGCCCAGTGGTTGGCCAGTGTATGGTGCACGGGCTTGCCGCCCAGCACCTTGAAATATTCCTCGTACGCCTTCTGCGCTTCCGGCGTGGCCATGCCGTCGGCCGCGTTAAGGCGCGCCATGGGAGCCACGGCGTAAACGCCGCTTGAGCCGCCTTCCACAAAGCCGTTCCAGCCTACTTTTTTAAGGAAAGGGAATTTAATGTAGCTCCAGGGTTCCACATGCTCCGAGATATGCTCAAGGTACTTCTGTATGGGGAATTTGGCGTATTCTTTGCCCTCGGGCGTAACCACGCGCACATCCCCGTCGTAGAAATTCACCTTGTTATTCTTGTCCACCAAACCCATATAGTAGGTTTTATGCGTGAACGTGTCCGAGGTTATCAGCTTTACATAGGCGTCGTTCCTTAAAACGATGTCGTGGAAAACCTGCAAGGTGAACTTTGCGAATTCCAGGCCGTCTTTGGCTATCTCTTTGAATTTCGGCAGTTCAGAAGCCGAGATCCCCTTGGCCACGCCGCCGGGCAGGCCCATAACAGGGTGGATAACCTTGCCGCCCGCGTAGTTTATTATCTCGCGGATGCGCCGGCGCATGGATATAACTCTTTTGCCCACGTCGAGCCCCACCTTGCCGATAACCCCTACGATATTGCGCATTTCCTTCGGCGCGTCGGGCCCGACGATGAAATCCGGTCCGCCCAGAACATACACGTGCAGGGCGTGGTCTTCAAGCATAAAGGCGTTGTAGACCAGTTCGCGTATCTTCCTGCCCACGGGGTGGCATTTCACGCCGTAAAGGTCGTCCAGAGCTTTGGCCGCGGCCATGTGATGCGCCGTGGGACATACCCCGCAGATGCGCGAGGTTATCTGCGGCATATCCTCCGCCGGGCGTCCCTGGCTGAATACTTCAAAGCCGCGCAGTTCCGGTATCTGCAGATAGGCCCGGTCCACGTTGCCCTGGTCGTTTAGGAATATCTCTATCTTGCCGTGCCCTTCCAGGCGCGTTATCGGGTCAATGGTGACGGTGCGCCGGCCGGAGTTGGCCTGCTGGTGCGCCTGGTTCCAAACTTTCTGAGCGGTTTTGTCCATATATTACTCCTTGAATCACTATTAGGGGT
Source organism: Elusimicrobiota bacterium (assembly GCA_026388155.1). Classification (NCBI taxonomy): domain Bacteria; kingdom Pseudomonadati; phylum Elusimicrobiota; species Elusimicrobiota bacterium. The sequence continues at coordinate 13,853 of JAPLKI010000014.1, read as the reverse complement.
TAGGGGCTAGAGGCGAGGGGTTGGGGAAGGAATTCCTTCTCTAACCCCTATTACCTGGCCTCTATACCCTGCTGTTAATTAAGCTTGCGCCGCAGCAGGCACTTTGAAAGGCCGTAGCGGTAAAAAGTCCCGATGGGGTCGGGAATGCCGTCAAGGACGGCGTCTATATCTTTTTCTTCTTTGGGGGCGATGTTCGAAAACACCGACGAGACGAACTTGGCGCCTTGGTCTTTCACCCTTGAGGTCGGCCCGAAGCAACCGGTGCAGGCCATATTCCCCCCCGGGCAGAGGGCTTCGCAGCCGCCGCGTGTGGCCGGGCCCATGCAGACTATTCCCTGCGCAAGCAGGCACTTTTCCGGGTCTATCTGTATCTGGTGGGGCCGCTTGAATTCGGTCAGCGCGAGGTCGGCGGGTTTGGAATCCTTGCGCTTGCATTCCTCGCAAAGCGCTATATCAGGCGACAGCACCGTTCCCTTGGGCGGGAGCTTCCCTGAAAGCAGGGCCTGTACAGCGGCCATAATAAGCTTGGGGGTGGGCGGGCAGCCGGGCAGGTAATAATCCACGTCTATAACCTGGTCGAGCGAACGCACCATGCTCCGCAGCTCGGGCAAAGTAAGCGTGTGGCCTTCGTCCTCGCATTTTATCCGGGGCCGGGTTTTGTCCGGGTTGTCCACGCCGGGGCAATCTTCGTAAACATATTTGAGAATATCTTCTTTGCGGGATTGGTTGGCCAGCGCTGGGATGCCGCCCGAGTTCGCGCAGGCGCCGAAAGAGACCACCACCTGGCTCTTTTTTCGGAGCATGCGCACCCATTCTTCCTGCTCGGAAGTGCGCACGGCGCCGTTAATAAAAGCGGCTACAATAGACTTGTCGGGCCGGGCTTCAATGTCGGCTTTCTTGAAATCCATTGCTACGGGCCACAGCACGATATCCACGGCACCCACCACGGTAAGGATGTCCTCGGCCAGGTCCACCACCGCTTCTTCGCAGCCGCCGCAGGACGCGCACCAGTAGAAAGCTACTTTGGGTTTATCGGGCATGGACTGTCGCCTCCTTTTTGGAACCGCCGTTTACATGGGCCTCAAGCTCCTCTATTTCCTTGTCCCATTCCGTGAATTTGCCGGGCAGGTTCAGGGGCCCGAGCGCGCGCACTTTTTCGGTCATATCGTTGACCACGGAGCGCACTTTGTCCCCCTCCGCGCCGGAGATCCACTCCAGGCGGAAGCGGCCGTCGTAAATGCCCATGGCTTTCAACATCCGCTCAAGCATGCGCATGCGGCGCAGGGTTTTATAATTGCCCTCCGCGTAATGGCAGTCGCCCGGGTGGCAGCCGCCCAGCAGCACGCCGTCCGCGCCGCGCGCGAATGCGTCCAGCACGAACTGCGGGTCCACGCGGCCCGAGCACATTACGCGTATAACGCGCACGTTCGGGGCGTATTTAAGTCGCGAGACCCCGGCCAGGTCGGCGGCAGTGTAAGTGCACCAGTTGCAGAAGAAAGCCACGATCTTAGGTTCGAATTTTTCGCTCATTTCGTCAGTACCCCCTTGATCTCGCTGAATATCTCGTCATCCTCGAACAGGTTCTGCCGTATAGAGCCGGACGGGCAGGCCGCGGCGCATACGCCGCAGCCCTTGCAGAGGACCTCGTTTATCACCGCTTTTTTCTTGGCCTCGTCGAACGTGATGGCGGTATAGGGGCACAGCGGCACGCAGGACTTGCAGCCGCAGCATTCGTCCTCTATCACATGCGAGGTGTTGGGCTCAAGCTCCACGAACCCGGCGTCTATAAGGGCCAGCGCCTCGGCCGCGGCGGCGCCCGCCTGCGCCACGGTGTCGGGAATGTCGCGCGGCGCCTGGCAGGCTCCGGCTATATATATCCCGTCGGTGAAAGTGTTCACGGGGGCCAGCTTCGGATGCCGCTCCTGGAAAAACCCTTCGGTGCCGCAGCCGATATTGAAGCGGCGGCGGACCTCCTGCGCGTCGGCCTGCGGCTCAAGGCCGGTGGACAGCACGACCATGTCCACAGGGATGCGCCGCACAAAACCGGCCAGCGTATCTTCCACGCGCATTACCAGGCGGCCCTCTTCGTCGGGCGTCATGGCCCAGTCGGTAATCTCGGCCACGCGGCCCCGGATGAAGTGCACGCCCTCGCCGAGCAGCTTGTCGTAGAATTCTTCGTAAGCCTTGCCCGGCGCGCGCATATCTATGTAGAAGTTGTAGACTTCGGCGCCGGAATGTTCCTTTATAAGGTGCGCGAGCTTCAGCGAATACATGCAGCACACGCGGGAGCACCACTTGTTGGTTTTCTCGTCGCGGGAGCCCACGCAATGCACTATGCCCACCGCCCTGGGGTGCTTGCCGTCGCGCAGCACGATCTCGCCGGAGGTGGGGCCGGAGGCGTTTACCAGGCGCTCTATTTCAAGCGCGGTGTAAACGCCGGGGTAGCGGCCGTAGCCGTACTGGTGGTCGCGCTTCGCGTCGTAGGTCTTAAAACCGGTGGCCAGCACTATGGCGCCCACCTGTATTTCCTTCAGCTCCTCTTTCTGGTCAAAATCGAAAGCATTCCGGTCGCAGGCTTCGGCGCAGGTTTTTTTGCATTTGCCGGTTTTAAGCTGTATGCAGGTTTGCGGGTCCACCAGCACCACTTTCGGCGTGGCCTGCGGGAAGTCTATATATACCGGCTTGCGCTTGCCCAGCCCCTGGTTGAACTTGTCGGGGAACGTGGGGGTCTTGAAGACGCAGGCGTCTATGCATTCCATGCAGCCCACGCAGAGGTCTTCCTTAACGTAGCGGGGCTTGCGCTTTACCGTTACCTTGAAATTCCCGACGGAGCCTTCCACCTTGTTCACCTCGGAGTAGGTCCAGAGCGTTATATTGGGGTGTGCCTTTACCGCCGACATCTTGGGGGTCAGTATGCAGGCCGCGCAGTCGAGCGTGGGGAAGGTTTTGTCGAACATGGCCATATGGCCGCCGATGGTGGCGTCGCGCTCCACCAGCGTTACCTTTTTGCCGGCATTGGCGAGCGTCAAAGCCGCGTGTATGCCGGCTATGCCGCCGCCCACCACCAGCACATTGGGGTCCACCGGCACGCGTTTTTTCTCCAGGGCCTGGTGGAAGCGCACGCGGGCCACGGCCGCGCGGACCAGATCTTTGGCCTTTTCGGTGGCGGCCTTTTTGTCCGTATGCACCCAGGCGGCGTGCTCGCGGATATTTACCATCTGGAAGTAGAACGGGTTAAGGCCGCCCCTGGCCGCGGCTTTGCGGAAAGTTTCCTCATGCAGGTTGGGCGAGCAGGCGGCCACCACAAGGCGCTCAAGCTTGTGCTCTTTTATATCTTTGGCTATCATCTCCTGGCCGGGGTCGGAGCACATATATTTGTAATCGCGCGAAACGGCCACGCCGGGCAGGCCGGCTACGTATTTCTGCACTTCAGCCACGTCTATCATGCCGGAGATGTTGCTGCCGCAATGGCAGATATAAAATCCGACGCGGGGCAGATTTTCCTGTTTCGGTTTATTCTCTGACATAAATTACCTCCCCGCCAATATGGCTTTGGCGGAAATAATGCCGCGCTTGATACCGAGTTCCGACGCGGGGATGCCCATTGCAAGCCCTATCACCTGCGTGAAATAGAGCACGGGGATGTCTATTCTCTCGTATTTGCGCGCTATCTGGTCCTGGTAGCCGTCCAGGTTGAACTGGCAGAGCGGGCAGGGCGTTACCAGCGCCTGCGCTCCGCGCTTTTTGGCTTCTTTGAGAATTATGTAAGCAAGGCGGAGCCCGGCTTCGGGCACGGTGCCGGTAAGGCTGCCGCCGCAGCAGTGGGTTTTCAGCGGCCAATCCACGCATTGGGCGCCCGCGGTTTCGATAAGCTTGTCCATGGTTACCGGGTTATGCTGGTCATCAAAGGTGGCGAAGGGGCGGACGATCTGGCAGCCGTAATAAGGCGCTAATTTCATGCCGGTCAGCGGGCGCTTTACGCGCTTCTTGATTTCTTCAAGGCCCACGTCGTTTACAAGCACGTCCAGAGGATGGCGCACTTTTGCCGTGCCTTTGTAATCCAGGCCGCCGGCCTTCAGCGCGCCGGTCACCTTGCGGCGCAGCTCCGGATGTTCCTTCAGCCCCAGCATGGTTTTATTGAGCACCAGGTAGCAGGCGCTGCAGGGCGCTATAACGTCCGGGGTTTCGCGCTCGGCTATAGCCAGGTTGCGGCCGGCCAGCGCGTAGGATTTGGTCTCGTCAACTGACATGTAGGCGGTGGCGCCGCAGCAATTCCAGTCGTCCAGCTCTTTGACTTCAATGCCGAGCGCCCGGAACACGGCCAGGAAAGATTCTTCGTAGGCGCGGCCGGTGCCTTTAAGCGAGCAGCCGGGAAAATATTGGTATTTCATTTGGCCTCCTGTTTTTCTTCGGAGTCGATGGCGTTAAGCACCTTGCGCAATTGGCCGCGGCTTTTAATGGAGTCGGGCAGTACCGACATGCGGCCGGTGCGGATAAGGTTCAGGCCCAGGCCCGTCATACCGAGGAATTTAAACCAGTTGGTCCGGATGAACAGATCCGTGACCAGCAACGTTTCGTTGACGCGGCCGAACATGAAGATCATCCGGCCGAACTCGCGCGCCAGCACCGGTATGGGGAAGCGGCGCGGGAACACGCCCTCTTCGATGGCTTTGCGTTTAAGCAGGTACATGATATCCGTCACCTGTATCTTTTTCGGGCATTCCACGCGGCAGGCGTAGCAGCTGGCGCAAAGCCAGATGGTGAAAGAGCTTAAAACTTCCTTCTTGAAGCCGGCGCGGGCGAGGTTTATCAGCCTGCGGGGCGTGTAGTCCATATACAGGGCAAGCGGGCAGGTGGCGCTGCAAATCCCGCATTGTATGCAGTGGCGCAGGTTCTCTCCGCCGGTCTGGCCGATCACCCAGTCGGCGAATTCCCTGTCGCATTCGCTTTCGTATTTGACCTTTCGCTCAAGTGGCATGGATACACCTCCTAAAAAAACCGGTTGGAAAAGAGTAGGTAGAGCTTGGAACTTAGAGCTTAGAACTTAGAATCAGAAACTGCTGGCCTCCCAAAACAGGTATCTGTAACTATAATATCATGCGCGCGCCCGCGTACGCCACCACTTTCTGATTATGCCGGTATAAGGTAAACTAATAATTTAATAAAAGGACTTGTAATGGGATAGTCTAAATGTTTATTCGTAATTCGGGCTATCATAAAGATATAAGCTTGTATTATATCTTCTGTCTGCCATTCTGTTGCACCATTTGTGCGCTCTATAGAATTGGCGAATCTGCCCGTCTTGGCAGACGGGAAAGCAAGCGGTAACTGCTTTAAGGACCCTTACAGCGGTATGTTTCCGGTGTGTTCGTGTTCGCCGGGTCTGCGTTTATTCGCCAGCATTTTGAAAGCGTTTATCAGGCGCTCGCGCGCGGCAGCCGGCTCTATTATTTCGTCAATGGAACCGGTGGTGGCGGTTTGGTAGGGCGAGGCGAATTTGTCGGAGTATTCCTTGGCGAGTTTTGCCTTAAGGGCTTCCCGGTCCTCTTCCTTGGCCTCTTTTATCTGTTTTGAATAGAGTATTTCAATGGCCCCGCGCGGCCCCATTACCGCAATTTCCGCCACCGGCAGCGAGAAGTTTATATCGCTGTGCATGTACTTTGAGCTCATGGCGATGTAAGCGCCGCCGTAGGCCTTTCTCAGCACCAGCGCCACTTTCGGCACGGTCGCTTCGCAGTAGGCGTAAAGAAGCTTCGCGCCGTGGCGGATTATGCCGCCGTGTTCCTGCGCCACTCCGGGCCAGTAGCCCGGCACATCCACCAGGCTTAATATAGGAATGTTGAAGTTGTTCAGGAACCTGATGAAGCGGGCCGCCTTGTCAGAGGCGTTAATGTCAATGGCTCCGGCCATGTGGGCGGGGTTGTTAGCGACTACGCCTACCACCTGCCCGCCCATGCGGATAAAGCCGACCACGATGTTTTTCGCGTAGTTATGATGCACTTCAAGGAATTTGTGGTCGTCGGAGAGCCACCACACGACATGGTGCACGCGGTAGGGCCTGCGCGGGTCCACTTCGCACAGCCTTTCCAGAATGGACATTTTGCGGTTTTCGGGGTCCTTCGTTACCGTAGGCGCGGGAATTTCGTAGCGGCTTTGCGGCAGGAAGTCTATAAGTTCTTTCAACTGGCGGAAGCAGTCGGGTTCGGAATTGGCCACAAAATGGCAGACGCCTGATTTTGAGGCGTGCGTCATTGAGCCGCCCAGCGTTTCAAAATCCACTTCTTCGCCGGTGGCCGCTTTTACCACTTCCGGGCCGGTGACGAACATGTTGCTCATGCCTTTTACCATGAAGACGAAATCGGTCAGCGCCGGGGAATACACGGCGCCGCCGGCGCAAGGCCCGAGTATGACCGAGATCTGCGGAATAATGCCGGAGCATTTGACGTTCCGGTAAAAAATCTCCCCGTAGCCATCCAGGCTGTCGACGCCTTCCTGTATGCGGGCGCCTCCGGAATCCAGAATGCCGATGACCGGTATGCGCGCTGACAGCGCCATATCCATGATATTCGCGATTTTTCTCGCATGTGCCAGGCCGAGCGAGCCGCCAAGCTGGGTGAAGTCTTCCGAAAACAGCGCGATGGAACGGCCGCCTACCCGGGCAAAACCGGTTACTACGCCGTCGCCCTGTATATGCTTGTCCTTGATGCCGAAATCGGTGCAGCGGGATTCCACCAGCAGCCCGATTTCCTGGAAAGAGCCTTCGTCAACCAGATACGCTATGCGCTCCCTGGCCGTCAGTTTGCCTTTGGCTTTCTGGGCGGCTATTTTCTCGGGCGGGCCTCCGGCGGAGGCTTTGGCCATTATTTCGCGGAATTTTTTAAGGGCTTCGCTTACTATGCGCGCTTTTTTGGGCTGTTTCTTCTTTTCGCCCTCTTTCTGGGCGCCGGCTATCGGGTCTTCCATTAAATCTGACATTTGTCCTCCAAGGCATGATGAGCGGCTGGTAGGCTGGTAAGCTAGTAGGCTACGCCGTCTACCCGCTGGCAACTCTGAAAAGCATACCAGCCTACCCGCCTACTAGCAAACTATCAAGCAACCAACAACCATCTGCCTATACTTGTATTCTAAAATTTTTGGAGCCTTATTACCACGGTTTTTCCAGATCTGTCGGAACGTAAAGGTGGTTTCGGGGTTCGTAATAACTTTCTCCCGCCGATTTTTTCTTAAGTTTCAGCGTGTCCCCCCCGGAAAAAAGCTTTTTAATAAAGGCGAGGGGAGTCAAAGCCAGATAAAACACCAGTGTAAGGATTATCCTTGAATTTATGGTTCCAAACGTATGTCCGAATTTGAGCCAGCCGTCCGCTATAACGGCGGCCGTTTTTTTAAAGAACAACGCCGCGGCCAGCAGGGCAAGCGCCAGCCAGTACCAGAGCGCCCAGGAGGTAAGCCGGCCGGCAAGCAGACAGGCCACGGCAAGTATAGCCAGGATTTTCAGGTCTTTTGCGCGTTTTTCGTCGTTTTCAGGGTTCATGGTTAGTAGATAGAATTCAGTAGTCAGAATCCAGAATTCAGAATGGTGAAACCTACTTTCCGCTGATGTCTTATTCTGACTACTGAATTCTGTCTTCTGGCTACTTTAGTGATTTTTCAAAACACCGTATAAATGAACGGCGCTACGGCGGAGCCTCCGGAAAGTAAAATAAGCGCGCCTACCGCCAGCAGTACCAGGATTATAGGCAGCAGCCACCACTTTTTCCTTTCCTTTAAAAAATTCCAGATGTCTTTAAGTAAATCGATCATAAATATAGGGGATAGGGGTTAGCGAATAGGGGTTAGGGAAGGAGTTCCTTAATCCAATTCGTAACTTTTTTGCAGTTTTTCTTCTCCTTTTTTAGTCTGGAGCGTTTTGTCGAAGAGGTAATTACCCATTACCAGGTAATCCATTTCCGTGCCCATAAAACAGCGCCAGGCATCCTTGGGGGTCATAACTATGGGTTCGCCGCGCACGTTGAAGCTGGTGTTCACTATTACCCCGCAGCCGGTTCTGGCCTTGAAAGCCGAAATAAGTTCATGGTAGCGGGGGTTGGTCTCTTTGTGCACGGTCTGAAGCCTGGCGGAATAGTCAAGATGGGTTATGGCGGGGAGGCTGGAACGCTCAAAATAAAGCTTCTCTTTGAGCGGCCTTTGATGATAGCCGGCCGGCAGAGGTTTGCGAAGTTCCGGCTTGACGAAGTCGACAAGCAGCATGTAAGGCGAAGAAAAGCCGTTTTCAAAATACTTGTGCGCGTCTTCGGCCTGCGCCGAGGGAGCGAAAGGCCTGAAACCTTCGCGGTATTTAATTTTCAGGTTTAGTTTTTTCTGCATTCCGGGGTTTCTCGCGTCGCCGAGAATGCTGCGGTCGCCCAGCGCGCGCGGCCCCCACTCCATGCGGCCCTGGAACCAGCCTACCACAAAACCTTTATCCAGTAATTCCGCGGTTTTTGGCGCCAACGCCTCAGCCGGAAGCTTTTCGCATACGGCGCCCAGTGTAACAGCCGCCGCTTCTATCTGCGCGTCGCTGTACTCAGGGCCGAGATATGAGCCTTTCATCGAGTCCTCGCCGTTTTCAGGCATACGTCTTTCTTTACCAAAGTAAATGTGCCTGGCAGCTAATGCCGCGCCCAGCGCTCCGCCGGCGTCGCCAGCCGCGGGCTGTATCCAGAGCCCGTCGAAAATTTTCTCAAATCCGACACGGCCGTTGGCTACGCAGTTCAAGGCTACCCCGCCCGCGAGGCAAAGGTTTTTTGAGCCGGTAAGCGCCTTGGCGTGGCGGGCCATTTTAATCACGATGTCTTCGGTAATGCGCTGTATCGCAAGGGCCAGGTCGCAATACGGCTGTGAGAGTTCAGTTTCTGGCGTCCTTGGCGGCAGGTCAAAAAGTTTTGTCCAGGCTTTGTCGTCGGTCATTTTCATGCCTGCGGTGTAGTCAAAATAATCCTGGTTCAGCCACACGGAGCCGTCTTCCTTCAGGTCTATGAGATTTTCATGGATCAGGCGGGTATATTTTTTAACCCTTTCCGAGCCCGGGTCGCCGTAAGGCGCGAGCCCCATCAGCTTGTATTCACCTGAATTTACCCTGAAGCCGGTGTAATAAGTGAACGCCGAATAAAGCAGTCCCACGGAGTGCGGGAAGCGGAGCTCCTTAAGGATCTTTATGTCTTTCCCCTCGCCGCGGCAAATAGAAGCGGTGGCCCATTCCCCCACGCCGTCGAGTGTTATTATGGCGGCTTCTTCAAAGGGCGAGGGATAGAAAGCGCTTGCCGCGTGCGAGAGATGGTGTTCGGGGAAAAGCGGCTTCAGCCCGCTTAAATCCTCCCCCGTTATTTTTGAAAGTTCTTTTTTGATAAGGCCCTTTAAGAGCATTTTCTCCCTTACCCAGACGGGCGCGGCCTCAAGGAACTGGGCAAGGCCTTTTGGCGCGAAAGCGTAATAGGTTTCAATCAGGCGTTCAAATTTAAGGAAAGGTTTATCGTAGAAGGCCACGGCGGCCAGGTCTTTTACAAGTATCGGTGAGCCGGCTTCGTTCGAGGCCCAGTCAAGGGCGGATTTTACGGCGCGCGACGGAAAGCCGGCGTCGTGTTTTTTGCGGGTGAAGCGCTCTTCCTGGGCGGCGAACAGTATTTCGCCGTTTTTTAAAATAGCGGCGGCGGAGTCGTGGTAAAAAGCGGAGATGCCTAGAATGTATTCGTCCATAAATACAGTTGAAACCATAATATTGGAGGGTAGGTGGTTACCCTTCCGCCGCGTAGGAAACCCTCCCGTGGTTTCCCCCCGAAACGGGGCCCCCCATCCGCTATGCGGCTCCAGGGCAACCACCTGCCCTCTCCTATAATTTTTCACCTTAAAATAAAATTTGGTGGTTGTCCCTCCCCTTATTATGGAACATCGTATTACCCGCCCTATTCACTATAACAGAAATTATGCGGTAGTTCCTGCTTTTACGCTGCCACCGTTGTTACCCAAAAGGAGTCTTTGAATAAAAAAGAGGAGACCGCGAAAGCCGGCGAACCCAGCGTTCGGTAGCGCTCAAGCGCCGCTCCGTGGAAACGGACCGTTCCGTTGTTGAAGCGCGCGTCGCGCAGGTCCGCTTTAAGCCCCAGTCCCAGCGCTTTAAGAGCAGCTTCTTTAATGGTCCAGAGCTTTGTGGCCTCCGACGGGTCGTTACCGTTTAACTCCCCGGGCGCGAAATAATCGGCATACCAGGCGCCGCAGCGTTCCTCTATCATTTCAATGTCCGTGCCGATGAACTCCCCTGCCCCCGGTTTAACGGCCGCAAGCGCCAGCCCCCCCGAATGCGAGATGCTGATAATCTGTCCGGCCGCCCGCGGACGGTCGTAATGGTCGTAGCTTATTTCAATATTAACGAGGTCTTCCCGGCGAAGTTCGGCGGCCAGAAGTGTTTTGACGGCGTAACGCCCGCCCAGCCAGTCGGCCTTTCTTTTGGGAATTTTAAAGGAATTGTATTTCTCAATTTCCGCCGGGGAAAGAAAGGTTTCAGGCTCAGGCAAGGCGCCGGAGTTGACTATGTTTATAGTTACGCCATTTGGCAGGATTTTAAGAGTTTCCCGGCCGGCGTTTTCTCGCATTGCTATATCTGCGTGGCTATCATTCTGTAACTTTTTATCTCGGCCAGCAGATTGAAGCCGGCATCAAAGGCGTAGGCGTCGTAAAGCGTTTTGCCGTCCTCGTCCGCGCCTTTGTAGAGGCCGTAAATATAAAGTTCGGCGGGGTCGTGCGCGTTATTATCGTAAACCGTAACTTCACCTACGGCGTCGGGCAGCGTTATCTTGCGCTCAAAGTGCACATCGCGGTACCCGCAGGCCTGAAACATGGCTTCTATCACCATGGGGTGGAAGATAAGTTTTGGGTGGGCAGTTTTCCAAAGCGGCGCCTCCGGCCTTTTGAAAACAGCCAGGACGGATTCTTTCTCTATAGAGAGAAAACCCGCCAAAACCTGGAAACTGGGCCCGTGGAAATAAGTTTTATATATGGTTTCTCCGGTAACGATATATTTACGCGCTTTCGGAAGTTCCGGCTTTTCAAGAGCTTCCCAGGCTGATTTTGAGCGCGCGCCCGCCTCCGCCGTGAAATGTGTGCGGGCATTGCCCATTTTTATGCCCTTGGCGTTTACAAATTCGGATTCTATTTTAAGCTCAAAGCCGGCTCCGGCGGCCTCGGCTTTTATTATTGCCTCGACCGGCTTGTCCCTTAAAAGCTTTATGGGCACGGTAAAGTGCACGTTTTTAAGAGCCTGCGGGGCGGCGCCTGAAACTGTGGCGGCGGCTTCGGCGAAGGTTTCAAGGCCCATCACGCCGGGCACGTAGGGAGTGCCGTTTATAGAGTGGTCGGCCAGATACGGGTCATGGGCGAGCGAAAATTCCTTCGCGGCCGCGAGGCTTGAGCCTTTGGCGCAGGACTGTATCTTTTCCACGAAATGCAGGCCGGAACTCCCGCCTTTGGGAAAGTCGGGCGCGAATTCCAGCTGCTTGTCCCAATCCAGTTTCCCGAGGCTCCCTGAAAGAACTATCTCAGGCACCCGCCCGTAAACAAGTTCATCGGCCACGGCATTCATTCCTTCTTCCGGGTAGAGGAAGTCCATCTCCTGGGATTTAAGGAAAGCTTCCACGCCGGGTCTTATGGCCATGCCGATATTGGCGTAAGCGGTCATGTCAACGCTCAAGGCCCTGCAGCCTTTGTTTGTAAGGCTGTTGGCGAGCTTGGCGATATAATCCGAGGCCGCGGCGTAATCGGATTGGCCCAGATTGCCGAATTTGCCGGCTATGGAAGAGATCATCACCCAGAAACCGGTGTCTTTAACAATACCGGCTTTCCAAAGGTTGATGGCGCTGGAGGCCTTGGTATTGAAGATCATCAGAAATTCCTCAACGGTCTTGTCCGCCACCATTTTGGAGCGTTCAAGACCGGCGAAGTGGACTATGCCGTCTATCTGTCCAAAGTCCGCTTTTATCCTTTCCATGACCGCGTCAAAGGCTTCGGAATCGTTAAGGTCGCATTTGTGGTAGGTAACTTTTGAGCCCAGAGCTTTCAGTCCGCTTATGGCTCTGTAAAGCAGGGCCGAGTCCTTTATCTTTGTGAACTCTTTTTCCAAAATGGCCGGGGTGGGCTTGTCCATTTTTTTCTTCAGCTCTTCCCAAAGGCCTTTTGTTTTGTAGGACGCAAGTTCTCCGTCGCTCATAGCCGCCCACTTGGCCGACTTTTCATCCAGATCTATAATGTCAAGCAGGATCAGGTTCGGTTTATAGCGCTCAACGAGTATTTTAGCGAACAGCGCGCCCAGGCCCCTGCCGCCGCCTGTAATAAGCGCGGTTTTGCCTTCAAGCTTGGTCCGGGCATGCGTGGTATCCAGTATTTCCGGGCGGGCCAGCAGGGTGAAGCGCTTCCCGTCCTGATAGGTTACGGCCAGCCGCTTGTCGGAGTAGAGAAGCTCGTAGAAGGTTTTCTGCACTATGGACTGGTTTGAGGCGGAGGGCTCGAAGTCTATCATCTTAACCAGTGTTTTCTCCAGCTCCTTGCGCAGGCACATGGCAATGCCGTAGATGGAGCCGTAAACAGGGTCGTAGGCGTCTTTTGCTTTGTAGCCGAAGCCTCCGTCAAGCGTGGTAACCACGGCCATAAAGGTAGGGTGTCCTTCCTCCGTGTCATTAAGAGCCTTGTTGAAATGCTTGCCAGCGGAGAATAGCCCCATGGCGTAGCGCTTCAGGTCCGCGAAGGCATTGGTATCAGGCGAGAGAGATTTTACCATGCAGCCCATAAGGTAAAAGACTCCCTGCACATTTGCGTGTTCGGCGGCGAAGTCAGCCACTGTTTTATCAAGAGCTTTAAGATCCTTGAAGTCAACGGTAATGGAGTCTTTCATTTTGGTTTTTAACGAGGTAAAGATGAAAGAATCCACACGGTGTTTGTTCAGTTCCGCCCTGAACGCCTTCAGCAGGTCAATATCCTCACCGAAGATCGCCACCGGGCGTTTTGGGGATAATTTTTTTATTATTTCCTGGCCTATCGGCGCCGGCGCTATTACCGGCACATACCTGATGTGGCGTTTTGGCCAGGCGGGCTTTGTTTGTTCGGGCGCGATCGCGGTTACATCCAGCAATTCAGGTTGCGAGGCGGCCTTAACGGAAGTTTTAGTGTGCGGACGTTCAAGCGTTTGAACGCTGGCGGAATGGGCTGAAGGCTGAGGGCTGAGGGCTGAGGGTTCGGCCACCTGTGACTTGTGACCTGAGACCTGTGACTTGCGGCTCGTTTCCTCCATGACGAAACGGATGCAGTGCCTTATTGTGGGATAATCCTTGAGGGCCACATTATCGCGCCTTGGGATGGAATAGTGCTCGCGTATGGCGGCAAAAAGCTCGGCCTGCTTGACAGTGTCGATGCCGAGGTCGGCTTCCATGTCCAGGTCCAGCTCCAGCATATCTTTCGGATAGCCGGTTTTCTCGGCGATCATAGTAAGGATCTCAGCCTGGACTTCGTCCTGGCTGAGATTGCCATAAGCCGTAGGCTTTACGCCATATGCTTCTTTAGGAGTTTCCTTATGGCTTATGGCCTCAGGCGTATGGCCTACGGCTTCTCCATGGCTTACGGCCTCTGGCGTATGGCGTATGGCTTCTGCCGGGTTTACGGCGGGCTGCGGCGTTTCCTGCGTCGCGCCCTTTTCCTCCATCACGAACTTCACGCAATGGCGAATAGTCGGATAGTCTTTAAGGGCCACATTGTCGCGCCTTGGGATGGAATAGTGCTCGCGTATGGCGGCAAAAAGCTCGGCCTGCTTGACGGTGTCAATGCCGAGGTCGGCT